>JAOZLI010000247.1 GCA_029934915.1 Desulfocapsa sp.
GCCACCTCTAATATAATCGCCACCATTAATATGAACCAACTTGACATTGTTTTTCTCTTATTATTTTTTTTCACTTCTTTTGCACAACAGACAAAACACAACATAAAAAACTATGAGGGCGCCAGCCAACAACAGCGAAGCTGACTTCGCGCCCCCCAATGTATACTAATTGAGGAAAGAGATGAAAAAAGCTACAATAACGGCAAACAAGATACCTAAAGGGTGGTCACATATCTTTTTCATCTGGCACCTCCTCTTCTTGTTAGCAAGACATCCCGTTTTCATTCAAATTTCCTTTGGCAATCGCCATACACAGAAACCACAATCAGCATCCTGCCACTTTATGAAAGTATCACAACGGAACCACAAATAATTACCCGTTCTGTACCGCCCCGCTTAGGTGCAGACCAACAACGCCAAGCACTATCAGTAGAATTGTAGAGTTTATTTTAAATAGTATCTTCCCCTTTTATTGCAAATACCCATTTAATTATCCCTAAACGCCAATGTTCTATCTAACTGAAAAGGTATTATTTTTTTCAGTCAGATAGAACGTTTTTAAAAAACATAAAAACAAGAATCAGGAAACTTTAGTTATTAAGTACTCTATTCGGTTTCCTCTTTATCCTTGAGCATTTGAGCAGCCTGTTCCAATAAATTAGCAAGCTTGGTACGAGCCTGCTTGTCTTTGCGCTTCACAGCCTCCTTTGCATCATCAATGCGTGTCGACATGTCTGTGAGCTCCTTGTCATAACGCTGTGAAGCCTGTGATTTCAGGCTGTCATACCAGGCCTTTGATTCATTCAGATAGGCTTCGGCCTGCTTCCCGGTAGCATCCGTCTTTGCTGCCAGATTAGCTTTCAGCAGGGCGGCCTTTGCTTCCAATTGGCCATAGCGCTTTTGTAATAACTTCGCTTCGTCACTTTCTTTGATGGTCTTTTCATAGGATTGTATTTGTTTCTCCGTGGCCATCACCAAATTGTTTATGCTGGAGTTAGCCTTATCAGCTTTTTCACGAACGGCCTGTTGTGCTGTTTGGGCTTTGTCCTGTAGTAGAGCGATTTGCTCCGCTGTTGCTTTACTGGCACTGGCCTTTGCCTGCTGCAGATAGTTTTCGGCATCCTGCAAAGCCTGCTTCGCCTTCTCTGGAGATTGGTCGATCTCCAAGGCAATACGGGCTTGCAGCGCTGCTGCCTTAGCTTGAAGCAGGGCATAACTGCTGGCCGCCTCATCTTTGAGTGCTGAACTCCTGGCCTGTACCTGAGCCAAGGCACCATTCAGCGCCGACTCACTGCGATCTGCTATAAGGAGTAACTCATCCTCTGCTCCCTTTCCTTTTTCCTGTAATAACTTATTGGCCCGGTCGATCTGCAGCTTCAGCTCTGAAATACTGGCACGTGTCACCTGGTCTGCTGACTGGTATGCATTATCGAGGCTGGCACCGGCTTTATCCAGGGAGCGTTGTGCTTTCTCACTGTTCTGCTCCAACCACAGCTCGGAGCGAGCCTGCAGCAGTGATACCTTGGCTTTGGCCAGTTCAACCTGGGTTTCCAGCGCTTCCCGCCAACTCTGTTCAGCATTCTCCTGGCTGGTTTGGGATTCGGTTTCGGAGGCAGCCAACACCTGTGAGGCAGGCAGACTTACTCCCATGCTAAGTATCAGGAAAATTGCGATAATTGTTTTTTTCATGACTTGTCCTCCTTGTTATCCTTTTTGTGAAAGGCTGTTTTTGCGCCTTCCCACATGCCGGTAGCAGCTCCCTTGGCCACGGTTAGCATCCGCTCACCCAATTCTTTTGTTTCTTCACCTAAAACGTGAGCTGCTTTACCACCTACTTCACCTGTTTTATGCACTACTTCACTGCCGAGTTCCTTTAACTGTTCCGTCACCGTATGCGAAGCAGCAACCGCTTTTTCGCGTAGAATGGAACCAGCCTTCTTCGCATCATCGGCCAGATCATGTAAAATATCCCTGGCGACTTCGCCGGAGCTGTCGGCTACCTTACGCAGAGTTTCAACAAACAGGTCACCAACTGCTTCCAGATCCTCTTTGGTCTGCTCCAGATCCTCTACAGTAAAATCTTTCACACTCTTACCCGTTTTGGCGATGCTTTCACGAATGAACACTACGGTGTCAGTCAGCCCCTGACGTACCCCTTCAGCAGCCGCACTTGCGGTTTCCGAAACATTACTCCCCAGCTCTTCCGCAGCCTCCACGGCAGCACTAAGCACCGTTTCTGAGACCTTACGAGCCCGCTCAGCGGAAAAATGAGCTTCTGCCAGTGCTTTAGAAGTAGCATCTCTGGTCACATTCACGACAGTCTCTTCTACATTGGTACCAGTCTCAATGGCCTTACGAACCGCCTCTTTAACCGTATCCCTGGTAAGACCGAGCAGTTCAGTGCTCATAAGTTTGGCATCACTCAGGGCTGTCTTAATATCGGTTTGTATTTCTGCGCTGAAGTTTCCAGCTGCCTCTTTTGCACCCTCAAAGGCTTCACTAAGGCCATCAGCCAATTTTTTTTCTTCTTCCCGTAATTGTTTTTTGGTCTGGCTAAGTTCCCTATAAGTGGTTTCCACTATCTGTGATTCTACCTGTTTGATACCGTCCACTGCGCCATGCAATGCAGCAGAGATTTTTTCTTCGGCAGCCTCTTCAGCATCCACCAGAGACTGAACCGAAGTTGTTACCGCCTCCCTGGAGATTTCTCGCAGATCTTTTGCCCCCGTCCTCATTTTTTGTGTGTTCTGTACGACAGCATCACGGGTAATGTCATACACCTGCTTTGCAGTCAGCTCACCACTTTCCCTGGCTTTTTTAATGCTCTCAGTAAGTTGTTTTTTCATTTCCTGTAACATAATTACTTACCTCTCTTTTGTTTTGTTAATAATTTGTGTTTCACCACCCACTACAGGAAAGTGAATCACCCTTTATAAAAAACAATACCCCAGGTAAACAGCAAACGATGTAACCTGGGTCACAATGAATAAAAAAATGTACAAAGAGGAAATATTACTGTTTTGCCTTCTCCAGCAATGCCTGAAGATCCAATACTGACCAGCTTCCACGCCTGCCGGAGATAACTTTTTTTTGCTTCCATCTCGACAAATGACGGGTGACCACCACCCGCACAGAGCCGATCATGGATGCCAGTGTTTCTTGAGACAAGTCATTAATAAGGGACACTTCCTGTACCATCTTGTCAGGCACCAGATTACGAAGGATGAGCCGTGCCAAGCGAGCCTCTGTATCAAAAAGAGACAGGTTGGCAACCTGATCTGCCAATCCGTGCATCTGTTCTCCCAGGTAGGGCAGGAAAGCCCGGTTGAAATCCGGATGTTGATTGAGCCATTCTCTTGCCTGCTGAATAGTGGTGTAGAGAACCTCCATATCATCCAGAGCTGTGGCTACGGCATCATGCCATCCACCGTCCAATAGACTGATGAGATCAAAACCATCACCCGGCCCTATCAGAAATAGAATATGCTCTCTTCCATTGTCCGGGTTGTACACAGATACCTTAGCCCTTCCACTGATGATGATATAAAGGTGATCGGAAGCCGATTCCGACGAGATAGCGGTTTCGCCTTGAGCACGGGTCTTGTAGTGAAATAGCTGCAGCATATCTTTCAGCAAAACATTATCTACATTACGAAACAGGGGTGATCGTCTCAGTATTTCCATACAACGGGTATAGTGCTGGGAATCCTGCTGCATCTTTTTCTCCTTTGTAGTGTTCTTGTGCAATTCAAGGCCGCCACTCGATAGCGATGGTTCCTAACTTCTCCCTACCTTCAGCAGCCGGTACCTGCTCAGTATCAACATTATCTGAAGTGAACACCAGACTCAGATGTACTGACCAGTTTTTCAATTCGTAATGCAGTCCGGCAATAGCCTGAAAGGGTGATCACATATCTTTTTCACTTGGCACCTCCTCTTCTTTTTGTCCCAACATATGATTTTATGCAAATTGTCGCCGAAATCGCCATACTCCAAAACCAAAAATTACACTGCCGAGCAGGGCCAGACTCAGCAGAGAATCCCACAGGATGTCCAGACCGGCGCCTT
>JAOZLI010000576.1 GCA_029934915.1 Desulfocapsa sp.
TTGTAGAACCCTGCACTTTGTCAGCATTCTGATCGAGGAAGGAGAATCCAAAAATACCAAGTGCTTTGGGGTTTGCCTCCAGTTTTTGAACGATCAGGTTGTCATTCTCACCGGCCTCGATATAGGCTCCATCTTCTCGAATGGAATGCGCAACGTATTGGAAAACCTTTTTCCCTTTTTTATTAAATGCATTTTCCGGGATGCCAAGTTTTTCCATCAGTTCCTTGACATCGTCACCTTTGGCTTTGCGGAGGGCCTTTAAATCTGGAAAGGATTTTGCTCCTCCTTCCATGGCAAGTTCTGCAAAGGCATCCCGGGTTCCTGAAGTTGGTGGAGGACCAAGGACTTCAATCTTTGTATCGGGAAGGGCAGGGTTAACGTCTTTCCAGGTTGTATAGGGATTGTCAATGAGCTTGCCGTCATGGCCTGGTACCTGCTTGGCAAGGGCCAGAAAGAGATCTTTTCTTTCAAGTTTCATGGGCGCAGCTTTTTTGGAATTGGCAAGCACGATTCCATCGTAGCCAACTTTTATTTCGATAATCCCTGTGACTCCATTGACCTGGCATTTGTCGAATTCAGATTTTTTGATTCTTCTGGATGCATTGGTAATATCAGGATGCGATACACCAACACCTGAGCAGAAGAGTTTCATACCACCACCGGAACCGGTTGATTCCACCTTTGGGGTGTTGAACTTTGTGGACTTGCCAAATTGCTCGGCCACGGTTGTGGAAAATGGGTATACAGTTGAAGAGCCAACGATGGAAACATAGTCTCTGGCGCTGGCTGTATGTGCTGTCAGGGTGGCTCCGGCAATAACCGCAGCAGCCATAATGATAATACTTTTTGTAAACATTTTTTCTCCTTTGAGAATATAAAGTAATAATTGACAAGTTCGTAAAAAGACAAAATTCACCATGAAGGGCATGAAGAACATGAAGTTAAAGGAATGATTTATTGTTGTTCTTTTCTTCATGGCCTTCATGCGCTTCATGGTTGAGAAGGTTTTTGCGATTACATCAATAATTGATTCCTTGTTGATATGGTTACGCACCCTATCAGAACATTATTAGGAAACCGTTAGGGTTCCGTTTTGTTTTGATCA
>JAOZLI010000248.1 GCA_029934915.1 Desulfocapsa sp.
CTGATCCTGATCCTGATCCTTTTGCTCGTCGTTTTTTTCCTGATCTTGCTGATCCTTCTGTTCCTGCTCCTGCTGTTTTTTTAACTCCTCCAGCTTTTTTTGCACAAAATCCAGATTAAAACCTGCGTCATCATTCATTGAGTTTAGCTGCAAGGCACCATCAAAGGATTCTGCGGCCTCCTCC
The DNA here is from genome assembly GCA_029934915.1 of Desulfocapsa sp. Lineage (GTDB taxonomy): Bacteria > Desulfobacterota > Desulfobulbia > Desulfobulbales > Desulfocapsaceae > Desulfocapsa. The sequence continues at coordinate 185 of JAOZLI010000248.1, forward strand.
CAGAGTTTGATACTATGCTGTTTATCCGTCTGCAGACTCTCGGTTCCCAGCTGAAACAATGCATTGCCACGATTGTAATAGGCTTGTTCCTGTAACGCAAGATCATCACTTTTGAGAGCCTTGGAAAAAGATTCAGCTGCATCCTCAAAAAGGTTGTTTTTATATGCAGCCGTTCCGTAATTATAGTGCAATCTGGCATCACCTGGTATTTTCTCCAACTGCTCACTGTAATAGGTGGCAGCACCAAGATAATCTCCTGCACCGTAAGCAGTTTCCCCAACCGAAGCCTCGGCTGTCTGCACAGCTGGAAACAGCATACTCAAAAAAAGAATGGCAGCTGCTTTCTGTGTCCTTCGCCCTGCCGTTTTAATAAAGGGGAGCCGTAGACTCCGCTTTGATTTACGCCCGGATGCCAGGAATTCAAGCATAAGCAAAACAAGAGCAGCCCCTAAAGGCCAGACAAATCGTTCAAGGGGGATCTTATGCCTCTTTTCGGCCAGTTCTTCTTTGGGAATAAGTGAAAGTTTTTCCTGATAAATGGTCTGCAAGCCCTCTCCGCCGCTCCCCAACGGCACATACAAACCGGATGTGGCCTCGGCAATTTTGGTTAATCCTGATTCATCGAGTCTAGAAGTGATAAATTTTCCGGACGCATCTTTGACAAATCCTGTTTTTCCAGCATTCGTGACGGGAATCAACTCCCCCTCACTGCTTCCAACCCCCACGGTGTAGATGGTCATTCCTTTTTCTGCCGCATCCGTCGCAGCATCGAGTGCATCCCCCTGAAGATCCTCACCATCGGTAATCAATACAAGAATTTTATAGTTCGCTTCATTGGACAGCACGGATTCTGCTTCCCGGATAGCAGCAGCCAGATCCGTACCACCCTTGGGAATAATAGATGTATTTACCGCCAACAGGGAACTTTCAAAGGCGCCATAATCAATGGTCATAGGACAGAGCAGGAAAGCAGAGCCTGCAAAGGGCATCAAGCCTACCCGATCGCCTTCAAGTTGCCCCACAAAATCAAGGATTCCATATTTGGATCGTTGCAAACGATTGGGTTTCACATCTTCAGCCAGCATACTCCTGGAAGTATCCACCGCAAAGAGTATATCAATTCCCTTTCGCTTCACCTCCACCCATTTCGTTCCGTATTGTGGTCTGGCAAGGGCTATAAAACAACAGGCAATGGCAAGAAGAAGCAGTGTTTTCTTCACAGTTCTTCGCCTGTCGGAAACATTAGCACAGAGCTTAGCAAGCAGATGTGAAGAGGCGAACCGTGCCAATTCCTTTTGTCTCCTGCGCTGCATCTCCTTGAACAGAAAAAAAAGCAGGACAATGATTGCAGCTCCCACAACAAACCAGAATGGTTCTGCAAAAGTGATCATACTGTTCATGGCAGCCTCCTTCTCCCTACGATTATTTCGGCGACCAGAAAAAACAACGCCGTAAATACAAACCAGGGAAAAAGCTCCTGATAGTTCTCAAACTTTTTTATATTCCTGGTGGTGGTTTCCATGGTGTTGATCTCATCATACACCTTTTCCAGGGACTCCGTATCCGTGGCCCGAAAATATTGCCCCCCTGTCATTTCCGCAACCTTGGCAAGAGTTTCATCGTCAATATCCACTGCAACACGCACCAGGCGTTTACGGCCGAAGGAATCTGTTACCGGCATGGGTGCCTCTCCACGTGTTCCGGCACCAATTGTATAGACTTTTATCCCAAGCGTTTCTGCCGCTTCCGCTGCCACCAGCGGGGATACGGTACCCGTATTATTCATTCCGTCCGTGAGCAAAATCATAATCCGTGATTTTGCTTCACGGTCACGTAAACGGTTTAAACCGGAACCAATGGCAGAACCGATGGCTGTGCCATCTTCCACCATTCCAAGGGACAGGGAATCCAGACGTTTGAGCAACCAGTCATGATCAAGGGTCAGCGGACTAACCATGTAGGGACGACCGGCAAAGGCAAGCAGTCCAATACGATCATTGGGGCGTTCCCCAATAAAGGTATGCATAACAGACTTCACGACATCGAGACGATTGGCAGCCTGTCCTTTCAGAGTAAAATCCAGCGCCTCCATGGAACCGGAGACATCCACAGCAAGCAGGATATCAATTCCACTTGCTTCAATTTCTGTTGTGGTATCTCCCAGTTGTGGTCTTGCAAAGGCAAGGATAAGAAATACGAGGCTAAAAAGCCTCAGGGCAGCAAGTAGTCGACCAGGCCCCACTTTTCGTCCTTCGGCAATGACCGCAGCAACGGAAGTTGAAGAAAAAACCAGAGCTGGTGCAGCACTTCGTTTACCGCGTAACACAGCAAGTACAGGAAGAAGGGTCAACAGCCAAAGAAATTCAGGATGCAGAAAACGCATAATTACTTTTTCCCTCCCCGGTCTTCACGGGTGGCCTCAACAAATTGCTGCACTGCAGCTTCCATCTGCTCCATGGAGTGTTGATCCGGTATTGCTTTGGCAAACTTTGCCATATCACATTGCTCCAGGCATGTTTTCAGACTCTCCCTGTGTGCCTCAAACTGTGAGGTCGCCTTAGAAGGCATGGTAGTCAATTCGATAAAAAACTCTTTCGTCGTCTGTCTCACCGTTGGAATATGAAAGCGATTTTCAATATATCTGCGTAACACAGCAGAGAGTTTTTTTGCATAACGGGGAGCTGTTTCCTGAGCCATCAACGTTCTCAGCTGTTGCAATTCCGCAAGAGCCGTTTCGTCTGACCCAGGAAGAGAAATTTTCTTTTTCCTGAACTTAAAAAACCAGAGCAATACCCCCAGGAGAAGAATAAACACAAGGGCGATTACCACAAAAAGCATATAATTTGGTTCTTCTGGTAAAAGCACCGGTGGAAGAATATCCCGCAACTGTTCCTGTGCCATCGGTTGATTACCCATGACCGGACCATTCATCGGCTGTAAGGGCTGATTATTCATCGACGAATCCTCCTCTTTCTCTTGCCGAAAAAATTCATCAACGGCGTGATATACGAACGATCTGTCGAGAGATTCAACAGATCCACACCCGCCGAGCGAATAGCCTTGTGCAGCATTTTCTCTCTGGCCGCAGCCAGCTGTTCGTATCCTCGTCGTACTACAGGATCAGAGGTATCAAGCTCAATCTGGGCACCACTCTCGGCATCCTCAATAGTAAGCCAGCCCACATCCGGAAGGGAAAATTCGCGTGGATCGGAGATAATCATGGAAATCAGATCATGCCGCTGATTGCTTACCTGTAATTTGGGCTGCAGCCTGGCAAGGGCCTCATCGAAGTCACCCGGCAGGCAAAAGTCAGAGATCAGAAATCCCACACATTTTCGCTTTGTCACACGGTTTACAAAATCAAGAACTGTGACCAGATCTGTTTGTCTGCCCTGGGGCTGAAAAAATAAAATTTCCCGAATCAGGCGTAAGATATGGGATCGCCCCTTCTTGGGTGGAATATAGAGTTCGACAAAATCAGAAAACAGAACCAGCCCCACCTTATCGTTATTACGAACCGCTGAAAAGGCAAGCACCGAACCGATCTCAGCCATGACTTCACGCTTTGAACTCGTGGAGGAACCAAAATCACCGGAACCGGAAATATCGATCATCAACATAATTGTAAGTTCACGCTCTTCGGTGAACTTTTTGATATGGGGAATACCCGTGCGTGCAGTAACATTCCAGTCAATGGTTCGAATTTCATCGCCTGGCACATACTCCCGCACTTCGTCAAAGTTCATGCCCCTGCCCTTAAACACGGACTGATAACTTCCGGCCAGGGTATCATTCACAAGACGGGACGTTCGGACTTCGACCTGCCGAACCTTCTTCAGAATCTCTTTAGTAATTTGTTCTTCCATA
>JAOZLI010000249.1 GCA_029934915.1 Desulfocapsa sp.
GTGTGATACCTCTCGTAAAACTCCGGGCTATTATAGGTAGTACCAGGTTTTACATTGATAAACTGATTCAACTGGCCGTCTTTTTCTGTGATTCCCAGCAATGCATAGAATTTTTCCGGGAGATGACTCTGCTTCGAAGTGAAGGTTTGATCAAGCAATGTCAGAAACGGTTCGTATGCCTGTGCTGAAAAACCTATCTTTTCACCCTGTTGTTGCAGAGCATATCGCAAAGATTGTATCTTCTCCGCATCCCAGAATGCTTGCCAGGCATCCAAATTTTCCTGCGCAACTATTGTCCCTGGAAAAAGCATCGAGGTGTTAAAAGTGGATTGTATTTTCCCCTCCTCTTTATCTTTTGCAAAACGATGCAGCAGCTGATCATTTGCTTCCTGCAGCCCCTTACCGGAATCAGCCGACAGCATCAGCACCACGTTACTGTTTATATTTCCCCAAACCGATGAGAAGAGTGATTCTGCATCCAGGGTTTCCTGACTCACCGTATTCATACTTGCTAAATCCACCTGAAAATCGGGACGCGCAAAGAAAACAAGTATTGAGGCCAACACCATTGCTGCCAATGCTCCAAGGCGTCCGGTGGAATACAGCGTATCTACAATATGCTGTAGAGGAAGATTTTTTCTGGTGGAGGCTGGCAACGTGGGTGTCAGATAGGGGAAGATAAAATGCACAAATAGAAAAGAAAACAACACGCCCATGGCTGTAAACTGACCAAGCTGGACAAATATCGGGAAGCCACTGATATTCAGGGTAAGAAATGCCCCGCATGTTGTCAGCACTGCCAACAGCCCAATGGAACGAACCTCATGAGACGCCTCCGTCCCCTTTGTCTTTTGCGGGCGATCAAGAAACAGCAGATAGGCTATACCGTGATCCACCGTAATGGAAATAATTGCAGCCCCAAAGCCTAAAACCATAATGGAAATGGATGGATGAAACAGAGAAAAGAGCAGCAGTGAAACTGCGGTGCCAAAAAGTGCAGGCACAAGGGATAATAAACCGATCAAAGGTCTTGGAAAAGCGATAAACAACAGCAGCCCAATACCAAGCATGGAAAGCAGAATGGCAAAATTAACATCGTGCCGTATAATGCGTTCATTATCAAGGGATGCACGATAGGCACCCACGGGAGTCAGGTATACATCTATTTTTTCGTTCGTATATTTCTGTGTCAGATCAAGAGCTATAGTATCAAGCAATTCTGCAAGTTGTTTCGCAGAACCGGTATCAGTACCGGATGTGTTCGGGCGTGCAGTCACAAGCAGATGTTCACGATCAGACGAGAGCAGAAAGCCTTTATATATGGTGGCATCCTGTATGGGAGCGAGCATGCTCATCTTTGCCATAACGGGTTCCATAAAACCCAGGGGGTCGGCCGCAATAAAACGACTTTGGCCTATCCCTTCGAGACTGCTTAACTTCTGCAAAGATTCCTGCAATCGTTGTGCAATGAATTTGTCTGTAAGCCTGGGTGCAATCTCTTTTTCAAGCTCAGCTGCCGAAAACAACAGGGGCAGATTCGTACTCACATGCAGGGCAAGTTCTGGTATCAGGTCCGCTATTTCACTGTTTCCAACTTCTTTAAAGAGTCCACTGGCGGTGAATCTTTCTTCTACAAACTGACCGCATTCTACCAGGATATCTGGATCTTTTTTACTGAGTGCAACATCTACTGCAATCTGATCGTGGATTGGATGATTGGCAAAAATATCCAGCGCGTCACGCACAACCTTCGAATCAGAAGGCAGGGAACGTACGATATCCGTGTCCATATCAAGGCGCATTACAGCTGTGACAGCGGTTGCGATGATAAGAAGGAAGGTACCAACAAAAAGAGGAATATTAAAAGACTTCATCGTTGTATAAATAACAGGATAGCCACACAAAACACAAGAAGATGCAGACAAAGAACTGGGATTTTATACCGCTGAAATAATTCATTGCAACGCTGGACAAATGGAAAGCCACCAAATACTCGACGCAATCTATCCAGAAAAACAGTGCTGTTGTCACTGCTGGCCGTACTCTGAAAAGCTATCATGGGTGAAAGCGCGTAACTTTTTTCACATTTTTGCCGTAAGACATCATCGAAGGGAATATTTACCCAGGACTCTGTTACGAGACTTGCTGCAAATTGGCGATTAAGTGCATAGGCGTGGGCGAGACAGCGGTATTCTATTTTGTTTACCGATCTCGATACAGTTTTTTTACTGCCACGGCTGATTGCCCCAAGAAAAAATGCATCCCAACCATCATTTTTCTGCAAAAAACCGATGGCATCTATAATTTTTTCTGCCTTGAAATTCCTGATCAGGAGATCATCTTCAAAGATCAGTATGTGCTGTGCCCCCGCCTCTAGACCTTGGCGAATGCACTGCATATGAGACTCAAATATCCCCTCTTCCCTGTTTGTGGGATGCTTTTGTACCAGGACAAACTCAACCCGTGCCAGGATCCCCAATTTTTCAAAGGCTACTGCTGCGGCTTCTCTTCTGTCACGACGTGCCTCTATCGAGATGCAGTAGATGGTGTCAAAGAAGTGATCGGGATCAAATATGGCATTCATGGAAATTGTAGGGTAGATATACACTATGAGAAAACGTTACGGGGAAATCCTCACCAAACTTGCTAACACCAAGTTTGTCCGCACTGCGATAGAAGAGCAGGCAGATCTGTCCGCATTTAAGGAAAAGCCCTCCTTTTCTGTAATCACCGGTGTTACGCTGATCATCATGGGATCTCTTCTGGGTTGGCCTGCCGTCGCCTTGCTGGGTATTATCGCCGTCAAAATGGGCGAACCACTCATTGCAGTTATTGGAGGCCCACTGGTATATGGGTTTTCCTATATTCTTTTTATGCTTGGTATGTATTTCTCGGGGACCGAATATTCTCTTATCTTTCTCCGCTGGCTTGTCCGGGTGATTATGGAGAAGTTATTAATCTGGGCAAATCTGCAGGTGGTTTAATCATTCCACCACTTACATCCCGCATCTGTAATCCTTTCACAGTTTCACATGCATCTCCCTGATCATCAAATAGAGAGAGATCAAAAACAAGCTCGTTAGCTGTCTGTGCAACCAGTTTTACGGTGGTGTTGTATATTGCCCCAGCCTGGGTCGGTTTATGAACAGAGCGTACTCCAAAACCTACGGGAAAGGGGATAAAATCTGCCATACACTGCCCAAGAACACAGGCGGCATGCATGGCACCGTCTAAGGGAAAGGGGGAACCAAGCACGTCTTCCATTTCCTGCTTTTGAGCGAGTTCTGGTGCCTGTAATGTTGCAATTGCCGTATCCTCAGCAACATACAATGTCCCGACGATGCTGCGATAGGTGGGACCAAAGGGTACAAGTTCTCTGTAAATCCTTTCCGCATCTATGGCTGTATCTGTTTCCTTACGCTTCGCTTGCTCAAGGGGGATAATTTCTTGAGAACATGAACTAAAAACCAACTCTGCATGCTCTTTAATTCGGCTGATTTTTTTGAACTGCATTTTACTGAGTAAGCGCAGGCTCAGGTTCCCGTCACTTTCTTCATATTCTACCAGTGCGGAAAGCTCACCCGCTTCTTTTGGGATTTCCAGAAACTTTGAAAACTTTGCCTGTAACATGGTCTCCGGCAAAATTGCAGGATCAATTTCTCTCGCTGCTGCAGCCAGTAAAAGCATGGTTTCAACTGCAGGAAAGATGACCTTGCCATTAAAACTATGATCGCTGAACCAGGGGAAAACAGGTATCTGAACAGGAATGCGCGTGGCCATCAGGACGTAGGAAATTGTTCCCAGAGTTTGATTGTTTTTGCGTCAATCTCAACGGGAATACCCCGTTCATTGACGGCGCAATGTCTGGTAAAACCGGTACAGATAATCTCATTATCTTCTGCCCGGGTAATCATGTACTCAAACTGCAGTTTGACAAGTTCCAATGTGGATGGTCGTGTATGCACATGCATAAGGTCATCATAAAAAAGCGGCGTATAATAGTTCAACTCCGTTTTTATAATGGGATACACATATCCACTTGCTTCAAT
>JAOZLI010000250.1 GCA_029934915.1 Desulfocapsa sp.
GGTCTTGCCCATTTTCTTGAGCATATGCTTTTTAATGGTTCAACGCATTTTCCTCCTGGTGAACTGATTGAATATTTTCAGTCCATTGGCATGAGTTTTGGCGGAGACACCAACGCGCATACCGGGTTTGACGAGACTGTGTATGATATTATTCTCCCTCAGGGAGGAAAGGAAGATATCGACAAGGGGCTGTTGGTCTTTGCCGATTATGCCAGGGGCGCGTTACTGCTTCAGAGTGAGATTGATCGTGAACGTGGGGTTATTCTAGCCGAAAAACGGGCCAGGGATTCAGCTGCGTATCGTGCTCATATCAAAGAATTGGAATTTTCCATGCGGGGAACCAGAGTTCCTGAGCGAATCATTATTGGTATTTTGGAGACCATTAATAAGGCTGATCATACCATTATGAAACGCTATTATGATGCCTGGTATCGCCCAGAAAATATGGTGCTGGTGATGGTGGGAGATTTTGAACCGTCGATGGTGCAACCCCTTATTGAAAGACAGTTTGCACCGCTTCAGGCTGCAGGCAAAGCTCCGGCTTGTCCAGATCTTGGTCGAATGCTTGAATTCGAAGAGACGCAGTTCTTTTATCATCAGGAATCGGAAATGGGTTTCACCGAAACCGGTATAGAAACCCATTGGAATGTTGAGCCGCAGGATGATTCCATCGCCTTGCAAACAGATGAGTTGCATAAATATCTGGGTACAAAGATTGTGCAGCACAGGCTCGACGAACTAAGTAAAAAAAGTGATACGCCATTTACCAGTGCGAAAATCTATTCCGGTGTTTTTCTGGATCGTTTTGCCTACGGTGAGATAACCACCAAGTGTGAGCCTGATAAATGGCAGCAGAGTCTGAGTCTTATTGAAAATAGTTTGCGACAGGCCTTGCAGCATGGTTTTACGGAAGAAGAAGTGCAGCGGGTGAAAAAGGAGTTATTGTCAGATCTCGAATCTGCCGTGCTTACCCAAAACAGTCGTAACTCAAAACGGCTGACATCATCCATCATTCGAACATTGAATAAAAACAGAGTCTTTCTGTCACCTGAGCAGGAACAGATGCTCTATATACCTCTTGTCGAGAACATGAGTGTGGCAGATCTTGAAAAGAGTTTTCGCAAAATCTGGTCACATAAGAACCGATTGGTAAAAGTGAATGGTAAATCGATTATAGCAGGAGATGATCCACTAGAAAGCATCGCAACTGTTTATGAAGATGCCTTGGGGATAAAAGTGTCACCCTATAAAACTGCTGCAGCCATTGCATTTCCCTATCTGCAGCTTCCTGCAGTGTCTGAAAAAGCTATCGCCAGCCAGGAAACTTTTAAAGATATAACCAGTAAACGTATTGTGTTTGCCAACGGCGTGGTCGTTAATTTAAAGCAGACCGATTTTCAGGAAAATGAAATTCAAGTAGCAGCTGAATTTGGCCTGGGCAAGCGTGGTGCGCCGGTTCCAGGGCTTCCACTGTTGGCAGATGCTGTCATTGACCAATCGGGAACAGGACGATTGAGTGTTGAAGAACTTGATAAAATTGTCTCAGGAACAAGTGTTGAACTCAAGTTTCGGGTGGGGCAGTCTGCTTTCCAGTGGAAGGCGAAAAGCTTGAATAAAGATGTTGAACTGAGTTTTCAGGTTTTGCAGAGTTTACTGGCTGATCCCGGAGTTGATTCGGAGGCCTACAAAGTGGGGATGGTACGCCTGAAACAGCATTATGATTCGATGGCTGTGGATGTGCGGGGAGCAATGCAGCTTGCAGGCGACAGGTTTCTGGCGAGTGGTAATCGTTTCGTTGGTATTCCATCCTGGTCGGAATTTTCTCAGTTAGGAATTGAGCAGCTTGAAAAATGGTATATTCCTGCTGCTAAAAGCGGCGCTCTTGAAATCTCCCTGGTTGGAGATTTTGATGAAAAGGAGATAACGGATCTTGCCAAAAAATATTTTTCCGTTTTACCTGAGAGGAAAGCGAAAAACAAAACAAAAGAAACCCTTGTATTTCCAGCCGGGAAAAAGAAAGAACTGCAGGTTCCTTCTGCTATAGACAAGGCTATGCTTGTTGTGGCCTGGAAAACTAACGATTTTTGGGATATTCAGCGCACCAGAGGCTTACATCTGCTGGCAGAGGTTTTCACTGATAAGTTACGAAAAGAGGTTCGTGAAAAGCTTGGCGCCACCTATTCCCCGCAGGTCTATAACGCATCCAGCAGAATTTATGATGGCTATGGCGTTTTACAGGCGGTATTGATCATTGATCCGGCTCAGGTGGAGATGCTGGAGAAGGTTGTGGTACGAATTGCGAATGAGCTGTATCAGGGAAATATCAGCGAAAAGGAGCTTGAGAATGCCAAGGGGCCAATGCTGACATCGCTTAAGGATATGGTTCGTACAAATCCATACTGGCTGGGTTCGGTACTTGGTCTTTCTTCCCGCTATCCACAGCAGTTGCAATGGCCTTTAAGCATATTGTCTGGCTTTTCCGGTTTTACCGTGGCTGATATTCAGGCCCTTGGAAAACAATATCTGCAGCCTGAACTGGCAGCCGTCGTTACTGTTATTCCTGCGCCATAAGATAACCTGATTACCATCAAAGCTCAGGTAAACTATATTTGATGTAGGAGCCCGCCCCTGCGAGCGATTGTAAAGTGTTGCTGAATAGTAAAATCGCCCGCAGGGGCGGGATCCTACAGTTCTATTTTGCATCTACCTGAGCTTTAATCAGGTAAGATAATTCACCTGTCGCTGTTCAACAGTGCTCTCCTAACAGTAAAAATAGTCATAATGCCTATTGTTAATCGAATAGATATTACTTATTATTAAAGGAAGTCTTCCTCTCCCAAAAGGTAGGGTCATGTAAAAGTGACTCTGCCTTTTTTTTTGTAAAGGCTCACCAGTACACCATATCGGTCCATTTCGAACTGCTCACATATAACTGCATATGCTACGCAGTTCGAAATGAACAGATATGGCACACTGTTAAACCTTTACAGGTGCGTTATCCTACAATCCAAAGAGCCATATTCTGCGCCTGTTTGATGGTTCTATCTGAGACACCGCCAAAAAGACCTTTAGCTATCTTTGCTCCCCTTCGTCCCAGAACAACGGTCCCGCATTTCTGGATCTTGGCTTCTCTGACTATTCCATGGCCCTCTTCAAGATCAGTTTTTTCCGGCAGTATTTGTATGTTTGACTCAGGAATACCAGCTTCAAGAAGGAGCTGTTTCGGGCCATTAAAGAGACAATCCTTTCCAGAAAGATAGGTGTCACACCATTCCTTATCCCAGTTGTCATAGAACAGTTCAGGTTTGCAGTTACTTTTTTTCCCAAATAGAGCCGTACAGTGAAACAGGGATATGCGGATATCTTCCCTGTTTTTAAGAATATGAGCCAGATGATCAATGGCCAGCAGCGAAAAAATAGTTCCATCAACGGGAACAAGGAAATCTTTATGTTCTATTTCGCCATCAATAATCCAAAGAGGCGTACTGTGACATCTGCGGAAAAGTGTTGCGGAGACGGAGCCCATAAGCATCTCTGTAATACCTTTCAGTCCGCGTCTGCCGATGATAATTGCATCTGCCAGCTCTTTTTCTGCCTGATGCTGGATACTGTCTGCAATGGCTCCTCCTGAAAGTTCGATGGAGGTCTCAATTCGTTCGGAATCGATTCCGGCATCCTTTAGTTGTCTCAACGCTTGATTTAAGTAGCGTCTGGTCACCACTTCTTTTTTGTTCTGGCCGACATTGGGGATAAGCGAATTTTTGGAATCAGCAATTGTTGGCATGATTGTTGCCATATTGGTAACCCATGAAGCCAGGTGAAAACGGCTCTCTTCTTCTTGAGCAAAAAGCTTTATTATATAGGAAAGTGAATTGTCCGAATGGGTGGAACCGTCAATGGCTACAATGATTTTTTTTTCCATAATATATCTCAGTTTGGGTTCTTTTCTTCTGTATACTGGTGGATTCCTTACTATCCTTTTGTAGCATTATACATTCTTTCACACAGGATTTCATGGGAAAAAATCAGAATTAAGCTCCTCA
>JAOZLI010000251.1 GCA_029934915.1 Desulfocapsa sp.
TGCCAGGAAAAAGTAGGTGTTGCCTTTCAGGATCAGGAACAGTGGACAAAGATGTCCATCTTGAATGTGGCTCGTATGGGTAAGTTTTCAACGGACAGAACCATTCGGCAGTATGCGGAGGAAATTTGGGGAATACCTGTGGAGAAAGAGGTGTCGTAACAAAAAAAATATGCTATACAGTGATGTCCTAAGGGCAGGTGACTATGTCGTCTGCCCCTTTTTTATGCAAAAAAAAAGGTGATATTTCGAATTAATCGAAATATCACCTTGAAACTGGAGGCGGCGAACGGATTTGAACCGTTGAATCATGGTTTTGCAGACCAGTGCCTTAGCCGCTTGGCTACGCCGCCGTAAGATGCTGTACAAGCATCAGGCATGCTTTATAACACACACAATTTTTTTAACAAGAGGAAAATGGCGATGGATATTGATTCACTTGTTCAACGGGACAAAGAAGCGCTTGCAGGACTGGAGCAGCAGCTTTCTTACCGTTTTACCGATCTGCGCCTGTTGCAAAAAGCATTGATTCATTCGTCCTTTGCTTTTGAACAGGCTCAGATTGGTAATAATAACGAAATACTGGAGTTTTTGGGAGATGCCGTGCTTGATCTGGTTATCGGTCACACCCTCTGTAAACGGTATCCTGAGATGCGGGAAGGTGAACTTACCCGGCTGCGCTCATCTCTTGTTAATGAAACACACCTTGCCTCCATGGCCAGAGGATTAAATCTTGGTGAATATTTGTGTCTTGGCAAAGGTGAAGATGCATCGAATGGTCGCAATAAATCCTCCATTCTGTCCTGTGCCTACGAAGCCGTGATCGGTGCCATATTCGAAGACAGCGATTATACAACGGTGGAGAAGATTATCTGTAGCTTTTTCGTTCCGGCCATGGCTTCTAAAAAAGAAGAACTCCTGATAGCAGATGCCAAAAGCAGATTGCAGGAAGCCCTGCAGGAGAAATTTAACGAGGCCCCCTCCTACAGGATTGATAACGAGGAAGGTCCATCCCATCAGAAAATTTTCACGGTATCAGTTGTTTTTCGTGAGATCGCTCTTGGAAACGGGACGGCCAGTTCCAAAAAAGAGGCAGAGCAGAAAGCAGCAGCGGCGACTCTTACTGAGATCGAAGATGTTATCAAACGCTTTACGGAGTAACTGATTTGCTAGTTATTCCTGTTTTTATCCCCCATCAGGGCTGTCCCCAAAATTGTCTTTTTTGTAATCAGGTATCCATCAGTGGCCAGAAAATCAGTTCACAGGATGATATCGAACTTGTGCAATCAACTGTCAGCTTGTGGCTTGGAAGATGTGCCAGGCAGAAGCATACAGAGGTCGCTTTTTATGGTGGATCTTTCACCTGTCTTGACAAAGAGCGGCAACGATCTTTACTTGGTGCGGTACAGCCTTATATCAAGGCAGGAGTTGTTCAGTCCATTCGTCTTTCCACAAGGCCGGATTGTATAGATGATGATGTTTGTGCATTTTTAAAAGAATATGGGGTGCGTACAGTGGAGCTCGGCGTGCAGTCACTGGATGACCGGGTGCTACAGGCGGCCTGGCGTGGCCACAGTGCAGCAGATTCTTTTCGGGCGGTTCGCACGATTCAGAAGGCCGGGATTAAACTGGGAATCCAACTTATGCCCGGGCTCCCACTGGAGACAACCTGTTCATGGATGCGAACAGTAAAAGAGGTGCTTCATTTACAACCTGATTGTGTGCGGATCTATCCCACCCTGGTTATTGGTGGATCCGGGCTTGCAAGCGATTATAAAAACGGATCCTATGTACCAATGAGTATGAATCGTGCACTTGCCCTCTGCTGCAGGGCAAAAGAGCTCTTTGACGTCGCGGGGATAAAAATATTGCGTATGGGATTGCAGGCCTCAGAAACATTGGAAGAACAACTGCTGGCCGGGCCATACCATCCAGCCTTTGGTGAAATGGTAACTGCCCGTCACTGGTTTAGACGTGTAAGAAGAGTACTGGCTGCAGCTCCTGGAAGCAGTCAGACGATTATCCAGATTTCAGATCGTGATGTTTCGGCCTTTGTAGGGCCCAAACGTAGCAATATGATACGCCTGGACAAAATTATGCAGCAAGACACAAAAAATAGAAGCTTTACACTTACCACAGACCCAACACTTGCCCGAGGAACATTGAAGTATGCTATCGCTTAATCATCTGGATATCCGTTACGGAGACAAACACCTTTTTAAAGATCTCTCTATTCAAGTGCATAACGGGAATCGTATTGGTCTCCTGGGGGTTAATGGAGCCGGAAAATCAACCCTTTTAAAAATCATGGCAGGGGTGAGTGACTGTGATGATGGTGTGCGGAGTCGTGCAAAGCATTTCAGTGTTGCCTATCTGCCCCAGGAATCAAGTGCTCTGGTATCCGGGAAAACACTGTACGAGGAAGCGGAAAGCGCCTTTGCCGAACTGATAGAGTTGCAGAGAGAAGTAGATGAGATCCATGAGCAGATGAGCATTGCGGATCATGATTCTGCCGAATTTACTGCCATGCTTGAGCGGCAGGGAGACATTCAACATCGTCTGGAAGGAAGCGGAATATATACAATGCGCGCCAGGATTGAAAAAATCCTGCTGGGTCTTGGGTTTCTTACTGAAGATATGGACCGTGAAGCCTCTTCTTTCTCCGGTGGCTGGGTGATGCGGCTTATGCTTGCCAAAATGCTACTGGCAGCTCCTTCACTGTTGCTTCTTGATGAGCCAACAAACCATCTTGACCTGACATCTCTCACCTGGTTGGAAGAATTTTTACGCTCTTATGATGGTGCCATGGTGATCATTTCCCATGATAGAATGTTTCTTGATAAAGTAACCAGTAGAACCTGGGAACTGAGTTTGGGGAAGCTTGCCATCTATAAGGGGAATTACAGCTATTACGAAAAAGAACGGGTAGAGCGCAAAGCCATAGAAAAGGCCGCCTACGAGAATCAGCAGGCCCATATCAAACAGACCATGCGCTTTGTGGAACGTTTTCGAGCCAAATCCACCAAGGCCAAACAGGTACAGAGCAGGGTGAAGCAGCTTGAAAAACTGGACCTTTTGGAACTTGGTGAGGAAAACAGGCAGATTAAGTTCAGTTTTCCACCCGCTCCCGATTCCGGCCGAGATATTTTGACCATTGAATCCTTAAGTAAGAGTTTCGATGGCAAACCTGTATTTAAGGATGTGGATCTTCAGTTTCAGCGAGGAGATAAAGTCGCC
Source organism: Desulfocapsa sp. (assembly GCA_029934915.1). Classification (GTDB taxonomy): domain Bacteria; phylum Desulfobacterota; class Desulfobulbia; order Desulfobulbales; family Desulfocapsaceae; genus Desulfocapsa. The sequence continues at coordinate 3,235 of JAOZLI010000251.1, forward strand.
GTGGTCGGTGTCAACGGTGCCGGTAAATCCACCCTGCTAAAGATTATCTGTGATGAAATTAAACGTGATTCCGGTTCAATAACACTTGGTCATAATGTAAGTCTTACCTATTTCGGGCAGCATCAGGCCCAGGAATTGACGCCAACACTCAGTGCCTTTGATACTCTTTCTCTTTCCGTTGAAGATATGTCGCTGACCCGTATCCGTTCACTTCTTGGTGCTTTTTTATTCCGGGGTGAAGATGTGGATAAAAAGGTTGCTGTGCTTTCAGGTGGTGAGAAATCGAGACTGGCCCTTGCCAAAATGATTGCAAAACCGGCAAACTGTATGCTCCTTGATGAGCCCACAAACCATTTGGATATGAGTTCTCAAGAAGTTTTACAGCAGGCCATGGCCCAGTATGATGGTTTTGTGCTGGTGGTCTCCCATAATCGCTATTTTCTTGATAGTTTTGTAAACAAAGTGGTGGAGGTAAAGGATCACCGGGTTACAGTGTATGAAGGAAATATCAGTGATTATTTGCGCAAGACCGGCCTTGCGGAAGAAGAACAAAAAGTGGCGAAAAAGAAACTGGCGCCCATGGAAGAGAAGAAAAAAGTTAAGAAACAACACCTTTCCAGAAAAGAACAACGGAAGCAGGAAGCAGCTGAGCGCAAGGAACAAAATAAAAAGTTTGGGCCTCTTAAAAAACAGGCAAAGGAAGCCGAACAAAAAGTGGAAAAACTGGAAGAGCAGAAGGCACTTCTTGAAGAAAAAATGGCAGACCCTGAATTGTATCAGGATCAGGATGCCTGGGCATCAAC
>JAOZLI010000577.1 GCA_029934915.1 Desulfocapsa sp.
AATTATGAAGAATGAGATAACTGAATTATTGAAAGAATTGAAATGTAAGGGAATGGCAGCGGTTCTGCCTGAATTACTTTCAAAAGCAGAAAAAAACGGATGGAGTCACCAGGAACTTTTACTGCCACTGCTCCAGGAGGAACTCCTGCATCGTAAAGAACGGAGCACCAGTAACCGTCTCACAAGGGCTAAGATTCCGTGGCCATGGACGTTAAACAGCTTTCCGTTCGATCGTCAACCTGCAGTTGATCAAACCAGAATCAGAACGCTGGCAGGTCTTGATTTTATGGAACGTGGTGAAAATATTGTCTTCACCGGCCCCACGGGCACCGGCAAAAGCGGTTTAGCATCCGGTATTCTCAGACAAGCGATAATTTCCGGAGCAAGGGGGCGATTCTACAACGTACAGGACTTGCTTGATGAGTTGTATGCGTCCCTGGCCGACCATTCAACTCCCAAACTGCTCCGCAAATTATGCCGTTACGACCTGTTACTACTCGACGAATTGAGCTATCTCACGTTGACCAGCGAACAGATGAACAGCTTTTTTAAACTTATGAAAGAACGCTACGAAGCCGGACGATCCACAATCATAACCACCAATCTCACATTTGAAAATTGGTATGAAATCCTAAAACCCAAAGACATGGTTGATGCTCTGCTTGATCGCCTTCGTCATCGTTGCTGCATTATTCATATTGATGGTGAGTCTCTACGCTCTCCATCAATTGAAGAATAAACGGGAAAAAACAACCTCCAGCTGTCCCGCTTTCAAGCCGTCCTCACTTACTCTAAAAAACGAAAGAACCTCACGAAATCAGTTGTACTGAGATTTCCGGTTCTTTAGGCATCCGAAATACAATCCAAACCAGGGAAGTTACCTGGAAAAGTTACTCCTCCGCGTCCCTAAATCTGTCTAAACACTTATCCAGTTCGCCATATCCTTCAGGCTATTGAAGTTCTAATTGCAAATCAACCTACTTCTAATTCGCTTCCCTTGCCATTGTCTCAACCCTTACCTTCAAAACACTCCCTACTGTGCAATAAGTGGCTCAATTCTGATTAGCGAAGGTGGCTCAGTTTTCGTTAGCGTTGAAG
>JAOZLI010000578.1 GCA_029934915.1 Desulfocapsa sp.
TGTTTATGCCTCAGCAATTCCTCGATCAAGCTGAGATCACAACAAAATTCCAGGAGGTGGGTGGCAAAGAAGGAAAAATGTTAAAAAATGGAGTCGACCATGCCAACCAGGTAATATACTAGCAAAACACCATGCTTCTATGTTTGGCCACATAGTCTATTGCGAGGCGAAAAAGGACAATATTCAACAACTCACAGTCGAAGAATAAATTTATCAACAGATAAATGGCGCAGTTTCGCAATGAATATCCAGTAGTAATCTCCACATCTTGTTAATTCGCTCCAGCTCAATAGATTACTGCGCATCGCTCGTTTGATGCTTCAATTTCGAAAGTAACGATATCTGCAGGTTGACTCAAGCAGTATCCCAAAAAGAGAACAGGCCATTGGCAACCTCTCCTACTTAAGCAAAACTGCAAATAAACACCTGACATTCCAACATGTTCGCGTCGAACATGTTGATTTGTCATGGATACATTCTGTTTTTTAGTGAATAAATTTCATTCTTCTTACTTTGGTACAAGTGTAAATAAGTAGAATATGCATTGGCAATATCTTTCCGTATTCATCGCAGTAGCGAATGTAATAAAATAAATGACAACGGTTTCTCATTGTTCTCGCCCTCTCGACAAGTTGTAATCGAACGACTACATATATTGTATGTTCACAGTAAAAACACTTCCAGAATTTGATGCTTGGCTTAATGGCCTGAAAGACCGCATGATCCGTCTAAGGCTGAGTCGTTGTCTAACGTGGTAACCTTGGAGACGTCACGCCGGTCGGTGGCAACGTGTTTGAGATGAGAGAGCACTTCGGTCCTGGTTGGCGTATGTATTATACCAAACGAGGAGATGCATTAATCGTAATGCTTGGAGGGGGAGACAAGAAGTCTCAGGATACAGATATTACAAAAGCCAAACAACGTGAAGCCACGTTGGAGGATTTAAATCATGTCCCATAAAATACACATTGCCGATTTGCCTGAGTTTGATATGGCGCTACAGCTAACAAGCGAAAAGGATATTGCGGCTTATGTTACCATGGTAATCGAGGACGGAGATGCCGCCGAGTTGGCTCATGCGCTAGGTGTCGCTAGCAA
>JAOZLI010000579.1 GCA_029934915.1 Desulfocapsa sp.
CCCACTTGTTTTTGATAAAGGCCAAGCCCTCAACTTCATCGAGCAGACGCTTTACTTCATCTATTGAGAGTTCATCTTCCCCCAGCATCAATCGTGGGGAGAAATCCAGCAAGGCAGCCATGCCCACCATGGTTGGTCTTTGTTCGCCAAGGCTCATTTTCAGTGTAAGACTTGTGCCTTTGACTTTCCACCAATCGGGAATGCGGCAGAGAATACCAGCCTTCTCGTAGAGTGGAACTTCCTGTAAAAAAGTGTGCGCATCATGGCTGGTCCAGGCCAGAGGAGAAAAGAGATCATTGCTCTCCAGCAGCTCGGTAATCAGCGTGCTCTCTTTTGCGGCCCCATAAACAGTGGTTAACAACTCCAACAGCTTGTTATTGTCATCCCGGTACTCCTGCAGAGCATATTTCAGGGGCAGATGTTTTGATTGTCCTTCCCCGCCCATCCGGGTCGAATAGGTAGCCAGAAAGGCAAAGGGTGCATCGTCATCTTTGTTTTCTACAAGATGGAAATAGATCCGACCCAGCAGGTGAGCGTTGGGCGAATAATGATGGATAAAGTTGGCAACTGAGCCGGAAAACTGTTTTATGGCGGTGGCAAAAGAACTATTCAGATAAGACCAGAAATTCGAAAGGAGTTTAAAGTCAATATATTCCCAGCCGATCATGGCCGGCAGTGTTTCCAGTAGTTTGGCAAGTTCGGGTTCAGGCGGAGAAATATCCACCTGATGGCGGAGTTCTTCCAGGTCTGGAGTTAGTCTTAGGTCATGGACAAAGAGAGCACTGAAGCGACGCCAGAAATCAAGGGAAGCAGGGAGAGACACTTTCGCATCGGAAAAACCGAGAAAGAGCAGCCAGTTCCCCCGGTCTTTTTTGTAAGTGGAAAAGATTTCCTGCTGCAGCAGTGTACTACTCTTTGTCTGTTTACGGTTTTTGGTGTCATTCTCAAGTTGAAGTGAGCCATCCGGCAGCAGGACTGCCTGCAGTGCCTGGGTGAGGGGCTTGTTTGTCATTTTTGAGTACATTTAGGACGAAATCATTCTTGCTTTTTCCACGACATCAGCCTCGCTGCTTTCCTGATCTAAAACCTGTGAAA
>JAOZLI010000580.1 GCA_029934915.1 Desulfocapsa sp.
GCTTCCACCCAACTACAAAATAAATTTTCAACAAACATCCCGAAATTTCCACTGGAATCGTCGATTTCTTCGGCCTTTTCATAACATCCTGCAATAAAGGTTTCAAGTAGATCAACGGCTCGCAATGGGGCTTGGACGGCAATAGTGTCGATTTGCTCCAGGACAGTTTCAAGATCTGCGACAAACGACCAAGATGAGTTGTACCTGATGAACTCGTCTGGCACCAAGGCATTTTCAATTGCGGATTCCAGCGGATCGACTTCCTCAACAGAAGGATCTGTTTTTCTTCTGCTCATTTTTCCTAATATCCATCAGCTTCTGCCAAATCTAAATACTTATTTCCTTTCTCGATCTCGTTTCTTTCTTTAATCAGCAGCTCCCCATAGTTACGGGCATGCGGAGAATGCAGGCAATTTTTCTCTTCTGCTTTTGCAAAATATCTCTCTGCTTCATCCACATCGATCTTGTCGAGGTATAAAATCGAAGCGTAGTCGGCATACGCCAAATCAAATCCTTCTTCTGCTGATTGCTTAAAATATTTTCTACTTTTATTCCATTCATTCCTATCGAGCATCAAGAGTTGCCCGTAGTAAAATGCAGCTGGCGCTAGAAGTAATTCTATTTTTTCAGCTTTTTTGAACCATCTTTCTGCATCATCAACATCAGATTTATAAAGATAGATGATGATGCCTATATCTCCATAAGCGAGTTCATACCCTTGTTCAGCCGCCTTGCATAAATAGCTGAGACCTGTTTGCCAGTCATTGTTTTCAAGATAATGGAGCATTCCGTATTCATATCTGGCTTCTTCAGATAATGCGCCTGCTTTTTCAGCCTTTGCAAACCATTCTTCAGCTTGGTTGGCATCATGCTTCTCTCTGTATAAAATAACTCCTATTTCACCGAAAGCCTTCTTATATCTAGTTTTAGCAAGTTTCGAGAGAACGCGAAGAGCTTTATCTGGTTTATTCTCATTTAAATACAGGTTTAGTGCTCGTTCGTAGAGGGCAGAATTATTTCGAGAGAATGATCTTTTAAATTTACGGTTAAGGCTCATCTTTAACCTACTTAGAATTCGGGGGATACAATG
>JAOZLI010000581.1 GCA_029934915.1 Desulfocapsa sp.
TGTAAATCCTGCCACTATCAGTGGTTATGATCTGGGCGTTCATATCACTCTGACTTCTATTGTCCCATTCCTTTGCCATCACAAATCCTGCTGATATTTATTCTGTATAGGGACTGACCTTGACGATGTCCTTTAGCATTTTCGGTTTAGTATGTTCCATTTCAGCTATGGAGCCAAAAGTTTCTGCATGAAAAGGTGTGTAAAAGCCCTTCATGGGTTTGCCTATTTTTCTGGTCACCAAGAAATATCCGCCAAAGAATTCCTTTTTTATCAAGCCACTGGCAATAACCTCATGTTCAGTACGTAATTGATGCACAATGGTAAACAGAACATTGCGCATGCTGGTGTCTCTTTTGGCCATTGTGGCTATTTCCATACATCCTGCTTTTTCCGCCTGCTCACGTGCAATATTCTCCAGAACTTTTACCTGAAAATAAACGTAGCCATTGGACATGGAGAAGGCAAAAAACTGCCTGCCATACATTTTATTGATGTGGGGTTTTAATTTTTCCAAAAATTGTGCTGCATCAAACCATGTGGAAATATCCATGACTTCAGGTGCTTCTGATTTCGATTTCTTTTCTGATATCCCCCCTGTCTTCCCAAAGATATCTTCCTGGGCCTGCCAGATAGCTGTTCCACGATTTTCATTTCTACCTTTTCTCTGCTCTACTTCTCTACCATCAAATGCTAAGGAATTTTCTTCAAGCTCCTTTTGCCGCGCAAGTTGATCTGCTTTTTTAAGAGTTTTCCCAAGCAATCCTTTGGGCATCTTATGATGGAACTTGATGGCTTGAAGAATCTCATCTTTTCTTGGTAACTGGTTAAATGCATCAATCCCGGAAAGGGGTCTTGCGGAAGCAACAGGATGTTCACCAAGAGAATAGAGATACCCACGTATGGATTTCAACTTACCAAGATCATGTCCGAGAGCTGCAACCATCGTGTCAGGAATCACATGCCATGCTTCATTTGCTGAGTGCAGTTGTACAACCTGTTCGGCCACATTGATGGAATGATGAAGAAGCGTGGTTCTTGAAAGAATCTGGAATGTATTTTCATCCCACCCACCTTCCACATCACCGTGAAT
>JAOZLI010000252.1 GCA_029934915.1 Desulfocapsa sp.
TATGATATATTTTGCAATGACAGACAAGGCCGTAGCAAAAGAGCTTGGTGGGCGCCTTAAAGCTTTGCGACTAAGATCCAACAGGAAGCAGAAAGATATAGCTGAGTCGGCAGGTCTCTCCGTTACAGCTATTCAGGGGGCCGAGAAAGGCGAGACGACTCTGCTTACACTGATCAAAGTATTGAGAGCTTTAGATGCTCTGGATAACCTGGATTCATTTTTGCCTGAAATTGAAATCAGCCCTTTGCAACTTGCAAAACTCGAGGATCGCAAACGTAAAAGAGCATCCGGGAAAGGGTAACGTATGAAGAACTCAGTTTATAATACAGCATATGTAAAATTGTGGGGAGATACTGTTGGAGCTGTGACATGGATGAGCGACAAAGGCTATGCTGCTTTTGAGTATGAGCCCTCTTTCTTGACCAAAAACCTTGATATCTCACCTATTCATTTGGGCTTGACTAAGGCACGTTCCGGCCATGTTTTCATTTTTCCAAATATTGATCGTGAGACTTTCAAAGGGCTGCCTGGGTTATTGGCAAGTTCTCTCCCTGATAATTTTGGTAACAAGGTTATAGATGCCTGGTTAATTCGAGAAGGTCGTGACCCAAGATCCTTCAACTCCGTTGAACGCCTCTGTTATATAGGGGCCAGGGGTATGGGGGCATTGGAATATTCACCAGTAAATGCCCCTGAAAATTTGAAAGATTCGGTTAGTGTCGAGGTCGCGAAATTAATGGAACTTGCCCGGGATGTTTTGAAAGAAAGAACAAATCTTGATGTGCATGTTACTGGAGACGACCACGAAAAAGCTGCAGCTATGCTTGATATATTACGTGTTGGTGTCTCAGCCGGTGGTGCAGTACCCAAGGCGGTTATTGCTATTAATGGTGATAACCATGTACTCTCCGGTCAAGCTGAAGTTCCCGAGGGGTATGAGCACTGGTTGATAAAATTTGATGGAATATCAGATGATATTCAAAATACTTTTGGAAAGACAAAAGATGACTGTAAAATTGAATATGCTTACAGTCTGATGGCCACAGAGTGTGGCATTAATATTTCTGAATGCCGGCTGCTGGAAGAGAATGGTAGAAATCACTTTATGACTCGGAGGTTCGATCGGATAGCTAATGAGAAAACACACGTTCTTACCCTTGCAGACATTGCCCACTTTGGCTGGAATCCTGTCGGGACTGTTGGGTACGAAAGTGCGTTTCAGATCATGCGCATGTTAAAACTCCCCTACCAGGAGCAAGAACAACAGTTCCGTCGAATGGTTTTCAATGCAATCTCACGCAACCAGGACGACCACGTGCGCAATATCAGCTACACCCTCGACAAATCTGGCCAGTGGGGGTTGTCTCCTGCTTACGATCTTACTTTTTCAGTTAATCCATTAGATGCTTTAGGCGAAATGCACAAAATGACCATCAATGGTCGGCAAGATGGGTTCACATTCGATGATTTCATAGATGTAGCTCATAATATGGAAATCAAGAAAGCTGAAGCGATAGTAGATGAAATCCTTAGAGTCGTGTCCAGGTGGCCGGAGTTCGCAAAGAAGGCCAACGTATCACCTGAAGGCATTAGTTATGTAGGCAACATGCATTTAAATGAGCAAAGTCTTGAAGAAGGAATTTCTATGAGGTAGATATTTTTGATAAGTACCCTTCAATCCTTTTTAACTTGCAAGAGTTTCATACATAGTCCCTGAAGCAAAGCCCCAAACAACATATAGAAAGAAAGAAGAATGGTAAATAACAGGCCAAAGTAGTCCACCATCACCGGCAGTAATGGAACCTTAATGGCTCTGGATGCAAAAAAGACCACGACTAACTCATCTTTCATTCCATGACTGCGAAGATCTTCCAATAGAGAATACCAGGCATACATGGGGCCGTGGCTGATGACTCCTGCTGCCAGTGCCCAAAGCCACCCGTTGATCCCGCTGTCCTGCCCGAGATGTTTTGCAATTTTTTTGGGTTGTAAGAAATAATTAATCAGCGCGGTGACGAAGATGACAATGGCAAGGATAGGTAGGATTTTCGTCAGTACATTCCAGCTTTTCTGCAAAGCCAGTAATGCTGATGGACTATTTATTAAAAAGAGAACGGCATAAAAAAGAAGGACTGTCAGAAAGAGGTATTTACCTCGAAAGGCAAATGGTTTTTCCGGTTTTTTCATGTCAGCAATTGGAGTGTGAGTGTTGTTGCTCCGGCAATGAGCATGGTGAACACTAACGAGAGTATATTTCTATACAGAGTAAATCTTCCGCCAAACACTTCTATCTCTGCAGGTAATTGGATAAGGCCCAGCGTAACCCAGGAGAGGATAAAGGCACTTACTGCGTAGAGAGAAATGCCCTGTTCTACGAGTTCTCCGCCAATCAGGTAACTTACTATCGGGTTTCCTGCCGAAATCGCACCACTTAAGGTACCAATCAGAGTGTCGAGCAGAGGATTGTCCTGAAACAGGGATGCAAGCATCTCTGGTGTTACCAGAACCTGAAAAAGCCCCACCAGACCCATGACTCCCAGAAGCAGGGGCGTCATGGCTAGAAAAGAACGACTACTCTTTCCTAAAACCAGCAAAAACGTTGGTCTTTGCGGTGTCTTTGCAGGGCTCTTCATTGAAGATACGTACAGTTACACTTCGGCGACTGTAATACTTCCTTCCGGGCAGACCTCTACGCAGGTTTCGCAGCCCAGACATTCATCCATTTCAACAGGATCAGATTTCTCGTCCACTAATTCGAGTACTGATGCGGGACACGCGTCTATACATTCACCACATCCGGTACATTTGTCTTTGTCTACAGTAACTTCGAACATAATTTTCTCCTTGTGAGATATTGTTTTGTTTTGGCTGCCTGCCATCCTGGGCAAGATACCTATAAAAAAATACTACGTTGTTTTATGTAAATCAGAAAGTTTGATTGTCAACACTGGTACTGCACATTTATTTACAACTCCGCGAGCAACCGATCCCAGTAAGAATCCCTCAATGGCTCCATGCCCATGGGATCCCATAACAACCATGTCATAGTTATTACTGACACTTTCGGCAACAATCTCGCGCACAGTATCACCGCTTTTAACGACAACATGGTGGAGATCTACTCGACAACTGGGTAGTTCATCTTTCATCTCATTATAGACACTCTTCACCCGTTCTTCCACTGAAGCCATGGCGGCAGTATGTCCGTCCTTGTTGTATGTTGCCAGTTGATCGGCGTCAAAGTGGGCAGACAGATCATATCCCATGGAACCGGACATTATTTCTACCATATCCGGTATTACATGAATGATAGAAATGCTAGCATCATATTGCTCCGCAAGGCTCATGGCCCAAAAAAATGCCGATTTTGCGCTTTCGGATAAATCTGTGGCGTAGAGAATTTTGCTGACTTTTGGTAACATACTTTCCCCTCCTGTGCTGTATTATAAATTCCAAAGTAATGCAATAAATTATTTCGTTATGAACTTATGTTTAAAATATGTAATACTTAATGAGGAAATAACAAGAACAATTTAAAAAAAGGCTGAAAGTCTTATTGGTCAGTCTCCTGGTGATGGCAGATCATTGTTACTTGTTGCTATCGGTTTCAGGTTTGATCATTTCCTCATCATTAAGAACTGCAGCGGTGGCAGCGCCCCAGATATTTTGTGGAACAGGTTGTTTTTCGTGATCTGAAGGCATATACACAGTGACATTTCGATGGGCAAATTCAATACCGTTTGCTCTGAAAGCTTCCTGCAAACGACGTAAAATTTTCTTACGCATTACGAATTGTTCACCTGGTGCGGTGGTGAATTTAATTCGCATGATCATGGCAGAGTCCTCCATTTTCAGGACACCCTGCGATTTAAGTTTTCCAATGAGCTTGGGGCCAAGTTCTTCATCGGTCAAAAGCTGCTTGTGTATTTTTTAAACTATTTTACGAATCTTATCTACGTCTGTATCATATTTGACACGAAAGTCCAGTTTCATGATGATATAATC
>JAOZLI010000582.1 GCA_029934915.1 Desulfocapsa sp.
CTGGTTTTTATTTGAATAAACTTAATTTCTTTTCGCAATCTTCAGTAGATAGTCTACAGTACACAGTCTTCAGTTGGCAGTCTTCAGTTGGCAGTTGGCAGGCTTCAGTACACAGGCTTCAGTACACAGTCTTCAGTCCACAGTTGGCAGTTGGCAGTTGGCAGTTGCGGAAGCTGTCGGGCATGTTCAAATTTTTAGTGGCTTCAAATGTATTAAACAAATTAATACCAGTCAATTCCCAATTTTGGGAATGTTTTGGGGAGTTGGGGAAAGAGTGGCACTCCTTCTCCGCCTTCATGATCACTAATGATTTGACGCTTTGTAGTATGTGGATACGGCGGGTAAAAAGGATGGAAGGATGGAAAAACAAAAAAATTAGTTTAGCTCTGAGGGAGGCACGACCGCGAGAGCCCGGTCAACTGAAACAATGATGTTTTGTTAACATTAGGATTCTCGCGGCATTCCTGCGCACAGGCTACCTCAAAGATGCCTCAGAATTAAACGATTGAAGGTTGTGTGTTTTAATAGATTCTCAAACTTCGAAGGTTGAGGTTGAGAATGAACCCCTCTCAACCTTAACCTTAATTCTCAATTTTGTTCCTTCACTCCCCTCCAACAGTAAGCGTATTTCCCACAGTAGTAGTCATTATCCCATTCGTATCAACAATCACTTCTATCAATTCCATATTGCTGTTGAGGGTGATATTGTGTTTTATAATTGCCCGCGACCAGGGATGTGTGGGAACATTCTGACCGGTTGCCCAGTTGCCGTTGGTTTCCCACGTACCATCGCTGATTGTATAGTATGGTGTTGGGGCAGTGGATAATTTCCAGTCGGTATTATTCATATTGTGAAGCGTTCCGATAGTGCCACTCACTGTATCGCCTGTAACGGGACTGAAGCCTTCATTAAACTGCCAATAACTGACCAATCCGCTTTCATCACCCTGCAATGTCCTGTACATGTCTTTTTGGATGGATGACGTGCTCCGGGCAATATCCCATATCCGTACCTCATCAATCATCCCATTAAAATAGCGACGATTGAATGGGGCTTGTGCCCCAATGTATAAAGTATCCGGTGCAG
>JAOZLI010000253.1 GCA_029934915.1 Desulfocapsa sp.
AAGAAGATGCCGGACAGTGAAGTAGCAGGTAAGGCCACTGTTTTTATCTTCCCTGATCTGAACACCGGCAACAACACTTACAAGGCAGTGCAGCGCGCCTCAGGTGCTGTTGCCATTGGGCCGGTGTTGCAGGGACTGAATAAACCGGTCAATGATCTGTCCCGAGGTTGTCTGGTAGCTGATATTGTAAACACAGTGGCCATCACCGCAATCCAGGCACAATTATGAGTCAATATATCACTTCAAAAATATGCCAGGCTGGTGAGATAGGCATTCATGGCAATCTTTTTGGCGGTACCATGCTAGCCTGGCTTGAACAGATAAAGGAACAGATTGCTGTCAGCTGATACCATGAGATTATCTTTCCCTGCCAAAGAGGCCATAAAAACCGCATTGGCGATGACTATTGCCTATGGCATTGCCTTAGCCATGGATTGGAGCACCCCCATGTGGGCAGGATTTGCTGTAGCGTTTGTCAGTCTTTCGAGCAGCGGGCAATCGTTTAACAAATCAGCCATGCGCATCCTCGGGACTATGATTGCAGGATTAGCTTCTTTATGCCTGATTGGCTTATTTCCTCAAGACCGCTGGCTGTTTATGTTGGCCTTTTCTCTTTATGTTGGCTTTTGTACTTATATGATGGTGGCAGCGAAATACCAGTATTTTTGGTATTCTTGTGGCTATGTGTGTATTATTGTTGCTTTAGAAGCAGGGCCTAACTCTGTAACGGCTTTTACACTGGCAATATTACGCATCCAGGAGACAGGACTGGGGGTTATTGTGTATAGCGTGATTACGGTCTTGCTGTGGCGCAGTAACAGTGCTGAAAAATTTAATGCACTTGTTGCTCAATTACATAGTAGCCAATATCAATTGTATTGCAGCTATTTTCAACGAATGAAGGGGCAGGAAGTTGATGTAAAATCATTAATAGTCCAACGCATTCAGCAACAAACACAGTTTAAGGCACTCTTGGATGGCGCAGAAACTGATAGTTATGAAATATGGGAAGTTCGTCACCAATGGCGACTTTATCAAAATCAGCAACTTGAAATAACCGCTCTTATAGAGCGTTTGCATGATGAATTCAGCAAAGAACAACAGTCATGCATCACCAATCTCAGTGTGTTTGAGGATGAACTCGAACAGCGTTTTAAACAAATGGAGACGATGCAGGAAGGTAATGCACCTGAATATCGAATTCAATCTATTGCATTGCAATTGGATAGGCAGGCAGTAAAAGCATTATCACATTTTCAGCAAGCTGCTATACTGGCAACACAAAATAATTTGCAACATCTGGAACAACTGACTCTTGCCTTATTCAATAACATAGCTGATATAAATGGCTTTCAACACCAGTCATCCTCTGTCAAGACGATACCCCCTAAAAAATCAGCCTTTGCCTTTGATATAGAACGGTTGGGCAGCATTATTCAAATCATGGTTACCCTGTGGTTGCCGTTTCTGGCTTATATTTATATCCCTGATTTACCAGGAGGCATAGTTGTTTGCATTATGGCAGGTTGTATTGGCATGAAGCTGGCGGCTAACCCTAATGTGCCTATTTCAATCATGTATATGCCATTTGTTACCAGCATTTTATTTAGTAGTGTGTTGTACGTGATTATCATGCCGCAACTTACCAGCTTTTTGGGCCTGGGTATTATGATATTTATCACTACATTCCTGATTTGTTATATTTATTCCAGCCCTCAACAAGGCATAAGCAGAGCAGCTGGTTTAGCGTTTTTTGTGACCATGATAAGTGTTAACAATCAACAATCGTATAACATGCTCACTGTGTTCAACACTGCACTGGTTATTATTGAGATGTTTGTTGTCTTATTAATTTCAGTCAATATTCCATTCTCATCCAACCCCAGAAAAGGATTTACCCGGCTGCTGAATCGTTTTATTCGCAGTAGTCATCATGTAATCGCAACATTTAGAATTGACCCACACACTGCGCTTTCTTTCTGGCAACGCCAACAAAACGCTTTTCATTGTCGAGAAATCAATACCTTGCCAGGTAAAATCAAAACCCGGAGTCACTTGCTTACCACCGAGGTGTTACAAGGCACATCAACACAGCAGGTACAAACAATTATTGTCAATCTCCAAATGATTAAAAACCGATTACAAATACTGCTTGAAGCCTGTGCCAAACCGCAAGCCAAAATCCTTATAAATGCTTTAAGCAACGATAATCACAACTGGCGAGTACAAATACAACAGAGCTTTCAACAACTCTTGAATCAGACAAGCATTGAAAGCCAAACCGAACTCAAAGCAAGAACCAGTCAACTGGAACTCCGTATAAAAAAAATATTAAATGAGATCAAGGATGATCAACTCACTGAACAGGATAAAAGAAATTTCTACCAGTTACTTGGAGCATATAAAGGCGTATCTGATTCCCTGCTTGAATATTCAGCAAACGCCCGGCAGATAGACTGGTACACTTGGCAGGAAGCACGTTTTTGATAAACAAAAGAAGATATGATGAATCCAATACCACATGAATTTGCGCTTGGCGGGGTGTATACAACACCCTGGCTTGTCGCAGCACTGCTTGGCTTTGCCGCCACGCTGATAAGCATCCGATTACTTATAATCACTGATGGACTCGTAAAAATCCAGTCCACTTAAACTACCAATGATATTAAATAAAATACGTTTTCAGTGTTGCGAAGTAACGTTACATATATTAGTATTACATATGTAAATACAATCATATACGAGGCGTTGCATGTTTCACATAAAAAATCACAAACAAGGTTACATTCTCGATCCCTGGAGCCATTTGGGCCCCAAGAGGAGAAAATTGCTCGACAAGTCATGGTCAGGGTTATTCCAGCAGGAAATACTCCCCGCCCTACCTGTAGACAAGCTGCGATCACATTATCATGGATGGAATGGTCGTCCCACAAAAGAACTCCATTCGATGATCGGCCTGATGATCCTCCAACAAATGCATAATTTGACTGATGAGCAGGCTATCGAGCAATTTTGTTTCAATATTCAATGGCACTATGCTTTAAATATTACCAGCCCTGAAGATGCTGCATCTTATATCTGTGGCAAATCCATCTGGACTATGCGTGATAAACTTACTACCGAAGAAGCTTATAACGATATATTTGCAACGACCTTGAAACGTTTGGCTAAAATTTTCAAAGCGGATTTAAGCAAGCAACGCTTGGACTCTGTGCACCTTCAATCCAACATGCGGCACCTTGGCAGGATCGGGATCTTTGTAAAAACAATCAAAAACTTCCTCAACAACCTGAAACGCCAACACCGCAATCTTTTCGATCAACTGGATCAAGATCTGACTAAACGCTATTTGTGCAAAAACACAGAATCGCTATTTGCTTGTGTTAAGCCATCCGATTCTAACCACACTCTTGATCAATTAGCTACAGATGTACTGACTCTTACTGATCGTTTTTCTTCTGTTTCCATCGTTCAGAATATGAGTTCCCTCAAGCAGCTTATGAGATTGTTCAAAGAGCAGTGCACCATTGAACAGAAAGCAGACTCCACCAAGAAGAAAGCTGTTGCCAAGCCCAACAAAGATGTTCCTTCCGATTCTCTTCAAAACCCATCAGATCCTGATGCCGGTTATAGTAACCACAAAGGTAAGGGGTACCAGGCACAAGTTGCTGAAAACTACGTTGAAACCAGCGACCCAGAGGAAAAGAAAAAACAATTATCCCTCATAACCCATATTGCTATTGAATCCGCTGACAAACATGATGCCAATGCACTCCAACCCGCCCTCGAAGATTTGAAAGAGCGTGACGTTCTCCCGCAAGAGCTCCTTGCAGATTCCCTTTATGGCGGTAACTCAAATTGTGAAATGGCAAAACGAGAACACGGTGTCGAAGTAATCGCTCCACTCATGCCGGGCAGACAGAAGTATTTCCATCTTTCTAAGTTCATACTGGATGAGGAGGGCCGTGTTACTTCGTGTCCTTGTGGTATCGCAC
>JAOZLI010000583.1 GCA_029934915.1 Desulfocapsa sp.
ATCTCTTCTACTTTCGCCTGAATCTTATCCTCTCTCATGGACAAGCCTTCAGCGCCAAAAAGAGCATTAGCCAGATACTTAAAAGAAAAGAGCATCAACTCTATATCGTCATTTGTAATCTTTTCCACAGTTTCATCATCAATGATGTACGTGTCAAGAAAAGAACTCTCAAGAACAAACTTGCGGAAAGAATCAAGATCAGTGGAAGCCATGAAGAACATACGTTGTGCCTGTTCTGAAAGCGTTGCCTGATGACCAAAGGATTTACGACGCATCACCAGGCGCAGCCACTCCTTGTTCATCTCATCACGAACATCAACGCCCTGATCTTTACGCCATTCAGCAACAGTCCACTCCTTGTCCTCTTCAAATCCTTTACAATGATCTTCCTTAACAATGAAGAAAAACTTTTCGTCTTCAGTCTGATCATGCCCCTCTCCCATTGCACCGCCACCCTCATGGAAATCGGCCATTCCAACAGGATAATAACGACACGCCGACGGACGGTCAGTATACACAGTACAACCCTCTGGAGTAACAAAAGGACATTTATGATCACCATCTTCGGCTAGCTTCAAAGCAACACCAGGCATATCCGTTTTTTCAAGAAACACAGGGGTTGTGTATTTATGAATGAACTCATGGGAAGGCATATTCAAACGATTTTTGAGCATCAGAATATCATAGGGGGTAAGGACAATTTTAATGCCGCGACAACAGGCAGTAAAACATTCCACTCCCGGATGACAACGAAACTTGATTTTAGAATTCATGGTCAATTTCTTGGGAAGAATATTGGAAGGGTTAAGTCCCTTTCCAAATAAAGTTTTTTCCTTACTGGACATATCCTGTTCGTTCATTCCAACACCTTTTTTTATTCGTTTTTATTCCGTTATATCTCTACTTGAGAAAATAAATTTACATTCGATGAATTTCATATGATAAACACATAGCAGGGTCGTGTCAAACCTATTTCCCATAAGGCTTGCCGCATTTCAGATTTCCCTTAATTTTTAGTGCATTACAGATTGTTTTCTTGTTTTTTTCAAAGAAAATAATCTGCTAAGGCACTTATCCAGTGAACTT
>JAOZLI010000584.1 GCA_029934915.1 Desulfocapsa sp.
TTCGATATGGAGCAATATCCATGGAATTGGCAGGAACCTTCTTTTAACGACAACAGCTGGTTGCAACCAAAACTCGCTACAGTTGAATTTGCAGTTGGGCGGGGCTTCCTTTATGGCAGCACCTGGTTTCTCGTTCCCCGAAGCATCCCTTTACTGGAAGAAAGCGTACAGCTTTTTCCCATTCTGGCACGCTCTAAGGGCATGGAAGCAAATGATGGGTTCCTGAAAGATGGAAAACCACTGATCATCCATCCAAATGCTAAAGTTACCCTGCTGATGGACCAAACCCATCACACAATTGGCTACCCTGAACTGCTGGTTAGTGGTGGTAACAATTCCACAATAAAAATAACTTATGCCGAAGCCCTTTTCGACAGTAACTGGAAAAAAGGGGACCGGAATGATATAAAAGGGAAAAGCATTCTGGGATATTATGATATCGTCAAACCTGATGGTGGTGAACGTCGTCTTTATAAACCACTTGCCCAAAGGACTTATCGTTTTATCCAGTTTGACATTGAAACACAGGATGATCCATTACAAATTCTCGATTATCATGGTGTTTATACCGCCTATCCTTTTAAAGAAAATGCTGTTTTTGAGACTGATGATCCAGGCCTAACAAAAATATGGGATGCCTCCTGGCTCACCCTCCGCAATTCAGCAGTCGAAACTTTTATCGACCCCTACTATGAGCAAATGCAATACATTGGCGATACACGGATTGAAGCATTGATTTCCCTCTACGTGTCAGGGGATGACCGCTTGATGCGAAAAGCCATTGACATGTTTGACCAGTCACGCTTGCCTTTCGGCCTTACACAAAGCCGCTATCCGGCATATATTGTCCAGATAATTCCCCCGTTTTCCCTTTTATGGATTGGCATGGTCCATGATTATTACTTATACAGGGATGACGATGCCTTTGTTAAAAAATTTCTCCCTGGAATACGTGATGTACTGGAGTGGTTTGAGGAGCGTATTGATAAAACAGGTATGCCCACAGGCCTGGAGTGGTGGAACTTTACCGACTGGAGCCCCGGTTTTAAAAACGGTATCCCCCCCGGGTCCGATGATGGATATTC
>JAOZLI010000254.1 GCA_029934915.1 Desulfocapsa sp.
TAACTGCTTCTTCAATTGCCTTTTTCAATGCTGCTATATGAACATAGCCAGCATAATGCACCGGGCTTTTACCACTTACCGGGTCAAAGCCACTGGGGTCTGCTGAGCAAAAATATTGAACTTGCCTCGGTAAACGAACAAGCACATCATCCACGGTACAGCCAAGATAGTCCTTCAGACCATCCCAGGTTGCTCCACAAGGTGCTCCTCGAACTACTTTTATTTCAACAATTTTCCCGTCACGTACACTCACTTTATATTCAGGAATACCAAATTTTTCACCATAGAGACCAAGCTGATTATTTCTACCAAGACCACAACAGGTAAACGGTGTAAAACCACCACCCTTTTTCCCGGGAGATATCACAACGATGTTTTTTTGTTCACAGATCCTGATCAAATGATCCACAAGATCAGGATGTTTCAGATAATTCAGCACCAGATCAGCAGAAAAATCATCAACAATATAATCTTCAGGTTCTTCTATAAAATCCGGCAGGAACTGATCTATAGTGATCATTTCACGAATGGTGATCCCGCTCCCATACCGTTGCACACCTTCTATTTTCAATTCACCTGAATTGTGCTCTTGAAATACTACAATATCCATCCTCAATCACCTTTAGGCTACCTTTATTTTCTTAACACGGTGCAGCCGCCTAATTACAAATATTTACATTAGGAATTTGAGGTCTACGCCATCTGCAATAGGGTTTGAGGTTTGCTCCAGTCCGCGTATTCTGGAAATTTCGTAGTATTTTTTACTCTTTTTACGTTTTTGTTTGTATCAGTCTTTGCGAAGAACTCGCATGGTACAAACGGAGACGCAAAAAGAGTTTAAAATCAAGAAAATTAAAGTCCTAGCGGACTGGAGCGAACCTTAAACCCGTTCTTTAGCTGCTGTAATTCTGAACCCGGACAATGCGGAGCTTGACAGCAAAAACTCTGCAATATAGAATTAAATTATAAACATGATTGGTTTACGATACTGTCACCCATTTGTCTCCATTTTTTGTAACTAAAATAATTATGAAACTACCAAGTGCCAAAGAAATGCAAGGCCTCGACCAGAGTGCCATTAACGATTTCCATATCCCTGGAATTGTTCTTATGGAAAATGCGGGTTTAGGAACTGTTCGTATGATGAAAAACGAACTGGGATCTGCCGCAAAATCCTTTGCCCTTATTTTTATAGGTCCTGGCAACAATGGTGGAGATGGGCTGGTCATTGGCCGACACCTCCATCAATATGGATGTAAACCTATTTTCTTCTTTCTGCTTGCTCCGGACAAGCTTAAGGGTGACGCAGCCACTAACATGAAAATTATCAGAAAACTGCGCTTGCCTTTTCATGTAATCGATACCGAGGCACGGGTACAGACATTCCCGGCTCTTTATAAACAATTTATCAGCCACGGAATCCCGTGCTACGCCATTATTGATGCACTTTTTGGCACAGGACTTACACGAAAAATCACCGGGCATTTTGCTGACACAATCAATTTCATAAATTCATTCGAGGCGTTTCGCTCCATTCCAGTGGTTGCAGTTGATATCCCATCCGGCATGGATTCTGATAATGGCAAGATCCTTGGAACCTGTCTAAAAGCTGACTACACTGCGACCTACGGCTGCGCTAAACCTGGACATGTTCTGCTCTACGGCCCCGAATATTCCGGTAAAACAGAAGTTATCGATATCGGTATCCCGCCTGTAGTTCTGGACAGAGCAAAAATCACCACAGAACTCCTCGATAGAAAAGCAGTTGCACAACTTACATCCCCCCTCCATCGTGTGGACACTGTCCACAAAGGAAGTCACGGCCACCTTGGTGTTCTTGCAGGATCGATCGGGAT
Organism: Desulfocapsa sp.; assembly: GCA_029934915.1. Taxonomy (GTDB): domain Bacteria; phylum Desulfobacterota; class Desulfobulbia; order Desulfobulbales; family Desulfocapsaceae; genus Desulfocapsa. The sequence goes on from JAOZLI010000254.1 coordinate 1,857, forward strand.
GACCGGAGCTGCCACCCTTGCGGTGAGAGGTGCATTGCGAACAGGAAGCGGCCTTGTCACGCTTCTCACCCCTAGTGAATTAAATTCCACCTACGAAAGCCTTCTTGTGGAGGCACTGACCATCCCCCTGCCCTCATCAACATCATATTTAACCATCGACGATCTGAATTTTATAGAAGAAAAGTTAATCGGGAAAAAGGCTGTTATCTTAGGTCCCGGGATTGGCACAGATCAAAGCACCGCAAATCTTGTTTACCATTTATATGAAAATGTCAAACAGCCAATGATCCTTGATGCAGATGCCTTAACAATTCTGGCCAAAAAACGTGATTCACTGCCAGAACCTGCAGGACCCAGAATATTCACGCCACATCCTGGGGAAATGGCACGCCTTACCGGAACAGACATCGAAGATATCCAAAATAACAGGGTTCAGGCTGCAAAAACGGCGTGCTCTCTTTACTCAGGAGAACGAAGGGATTGTATTATGATTTTAAAAGGAGCCGGCACCATCATAACATCTTCTGCCGGCCTCACGTACATTAACACCAGCGGCAACCCTGGCATGGCAACAGGTGGTATGGGTGATGTGCTCACTGGAATCATTGCTGGACTACTCTGCCAGGGACTGGGAATCGAAGAGGCAGCAGCAGCCGGTGTTTACATCCATGGTAGAGCTGGTGATATTCTCTACGACAAACACGGTTTTGGATATACCGCCACAGAACTCGAGCAAAACATCCCTGATGTCATCTATGACTTATTACACTATACCGAGTAAATAACCTGTCAAAACCACCAAACGTCATCAGGCAGTAACCACATGTTCCTTATTGAGCAAGTGACGTTCCTGAATTTTCTTGGCTAAACCCGTTTCATCAACGTCAGTTTCAATACTGTGCTCATTCGCAAAGTTCTCCACCATCGCCTTCTCCAGACAATAATCAGGACTTAAAACCATACACATTCCATGGTGCTCCATAATCTCCTGCATCCCGGCATTACCATCAGACATATCACCAGATAAAAGAACACCCGACGCTCTTTCCCCCAGGAATGATGCAACTGATGCCATCAGGGTATCTATTGCGCCATTTTCAGCAGACTCCCCCCTTGATCCAATCTGCAGACGATACTGTCCCGAATTAGAAGAGAGGCTAACATGATCCTGCCCGGAGAAGAGATAGCAACAGCCCCCTTCCACCATAACTCCGTCTTCACCGAGGGCTACCTGAAAATCACTTATGGAATCAAGATAATTCACAAATGATTTAATATGTACAGGAGCATCATGTATCATAACAAAAATAGCGCCACCCATATCCGGATTTAAAGCGGGAATAATTTTAAGAAGATTTCCATACCCACTCTCACCAGCACCGACAACAGTGAGATAATTCATACGTCGATAGCGTTTGTCCACCTCAAGAGCGATCTCATCCCCACAATTTTTACAATGAATAAATCGGATCTTAGGGGAAGAAGTCACTACCTGATTGCGAGTTCCACACTCCTCACAAAACACGACCTTTTTCTTTTTGGGCGTTTCAGCCTTACGAGAAAGCTCTCCCACAGGGTCAACAAGGGTAGCAGAGACACCTGCTGCTGCAAGAACTTTCCTGGTCACCAGCTTACTGTGAGCAGTACCATCCATACCTTTAAAGAAACTATCCTTGGAAACAAAATCGACCGCACCATATTTCAGCGCATCAAAGCAACGTGCAGTTCCGGCTTTACTAAGACTGGAAAGCATGATAGTTGAGATAGGAGTATGAATCATAAGATGCTGTAAAGTGGTCATCCCATCCATGATTGGCATTTCCACATCGAGTAGAATCACATCCGGTTCAAGATTCAATACCATTTCAAGAGCTTCCACTCCATTGGTAGCTTCTCCAATTATCTCCATATCATCTCTTTGCGAGAGAGTCCCTCGTAACACTCGGCGCAGAACCCACGAATCATCCACGATAAGAATTCTAATCTTTCTATTTGGTGATTGTTCTTTGACTTGACTCATTTTCCACCAGGCATGTTTTTTATGATTTTTTCAAAAAAATTAGTGCAAAGGCTTTTTTCAACCCTGTAATATTATAGAATCAAGCAGAGTGAGAAAGTCAAC
>JAOZLI010000255.1 GCA_029934915.1 Desulfocapsa sp.
AACTTTATTAACTTTTTAACTTTTTTATATAGAGAACCGGAGGAATAACCATGGCCTTAACAGGTATTCAAATCCTTAAAATGCTGCCCAAGAAGAATTGTGGCGAATGCAGCATCCCAACATGTCTTGCTTTTGCTATGAAGGTAGCAGCAGGTCAGGTGGAAATTGGAGAGTGTCCTTATGCTACTGAAGAGGCCATAGCCACCATTGGTGAGGCTTCTGCTCCACCAATTCGCGGCATTAAAGTTGGTACTGGTGATGATACCTTTGCAGTTGGTAGTGAAACCTGCATGTATCGTCATGATAAACGCTTTGAAAACCCTACCGGTATTGCAGTTCTTGTTACAACCGAGCAGAGTGATGCTGATGTAGACGGTCGTATTGCACGTTTCAACAAGCTTGAGTACGAGCGTGTTGGAGTGCTCATGCGAGCAGATCTTATTGCTGTAAAAGATGCGAAGAATGACGAGGCTTCCTTTACAGCTCTTACTCAAAAGGTTCTTGATGGATCAGCTAGAGCTGCCATCATCCTCATGAGTGAATCTGCAGCAAATCTTGCAGCTGCTGCCAAGGTATGTGGGGATCGTACTCCAATACTTTATGGCGCAACGCTTGATAATGCTGATGATATGGCAAAACTTGCTGGTGATACTAAGGCAGCTATTGGAGTTGCCGGAAGCAACCTGGATAATTGCGTAGAAGTTTCAGAAAAACTTCTTGCCGCCGGTCTGAAAGATCTGGTTGTTGATACTGGTGCCAGGACACTTCGTGCTGCCTTTGAGGATAACATTGTAGCTCGTCGTGCTGCCGTTACATCAAAATTTAAGCCTTTGGGTTTCCCAACCATCACTTTTCCCTGTGAGATCACCGATGATCCCATGATGGAAGCCATGGTTGCCTCTGTGCTTATCGCTAAGTATGCTGGTATTATCGTTCTTTCTGACATTCAAGGTGATTTGATTTTCCCACTGTTCCTCGAGAGAATGAATATCTTCACCGATCCACAGCGTCCAATGGTTGTGACCGAAGATGTTTACCCACTCACAGGACCAGATGAGAATTCACCGGTTGTTATTACCTGTAACTTCTCGCTCACCTACTTTATCGTTTCCGGTGAGATTGAAGGTTCCAAGGTTCCAACCTGGTTACTTATTAAAGATACAGAGGGACTTTCAGTTCTTACTGCATGGGCCGCTGGAAAATTCGGCGCTGATGTCATTGCTCAGTTTATCGGTAAGAATGGTATTCTTGATAAAGTTAAACATCGTGATCTGATTATTCCAGGCTACCTTGCCTCCATGAAGGGTGAGCTTGAAGAAGAGCTTCCTGATTGGAATATTATTATCGGACCTCGTGAGGCTGGACATCTTCCTGCATTCTTGAAAGAATGGAAACCTTCTAACTAGTCTGTATTTATATGAGCACTGTAACGCTGAACATAAATGGTAACGATATTGTTGCTGAAAAGGGTTTAACCATCCTCGAAGTTGCCAAACGATCTGATATTACCATTCCCACCCTTTGTCATGTGGCCGGGAAACCTGCTGAGCACCCTTGTGAAGTCTGCGTCGTTGAAGTTGATGGCGAGGATGAGCTTGTCAGGTCCTGTGTCGCGCTTGCCAAAGATGGAATGGTTATTCAAACAGAATCAGAGGCCGTTATCAAGCACAGGCAGGAACGCCTTGCTATTATCTCCGAGACCCATTTTGGAGATTGCAAGGCACCCTGTAATCTGACCTGTCCCGGACAGATTAATGTTCAGGGCTACATTGCTCACGTTGCCAAGGGTGAATACGAGGAAGCATTACGGGTGGTAATGGATCGAAATCCTATTCCATTTTCCGTTGGCCGTGTCTGTCCACGTTTTTGTGAAACCAGATGCCGTAGAATCTTGATTGACGAGCCAGTATCCATCAATCATCTGAAACGTTTTGTTGCTGACTGGTGTATGGAACATGAGATTGATCTCAAGATTCCAAAGGATAAACCCACAGGAAAACGTATTGCCGTTATTGGTGGCGGGCCAGCAGGTCTAACTGCGGCCTGGTTCCTGACCAAAAAAGGTCATGAAGTTACCATCTTTGAGGCAGCACCAAAACTTGGCGGAAACCTTCGTTATGGTTTCCCAGACTATAAGATTCCTAAGGAAATCGTAGATTATGAAGTAAATTCAATTCTGCGCATGGGTATTAATGTTCGACTCTCGCAACGCTGGGGAGTTGACTTTACCCTGCAGGATTTGAAAGATACCGGATACGATGCCACCTTTATCGGTATCGGTGCCACCGTTGATGTACCCTTTGATGTACCCTGTACGGATAAGGAAAATGTATATACAGCCACTAACTATCTGCGCATGATCAATGAAGGACGTGATCTTGTGCTTGGTAGCAAAGCTGCGGTTATTGGCGGTAACAATATCGCCATGGAAGTAGCAAGATCTCTGGTTCGTCAGGGCGTTGAACAGGTCACTGTAGTGTATCCACGCGCCAGGCTTGAGATGCCTGCTAATCAACGAAACGTCAAGGAAGCTGAAGCAGAAGGGGTACAGTTCCTGCTTATGGCATCTCCCAGCGGATTATGCGCCGTACCTGACAAGAATCACCGATTAAAATTAGATCTTATTCGGATGAAACTTGGCGAGCCTGATAAAAAAGGTAAGCGTGATATCCTTCCCATTCCCGAATCCACAAACACCCTCAGTGTTGACACCGTTATTTCATCCCTCGGTGTGATGGCAGTAGCTGGGGAAATGACCGGCGGTCAGCTTGAATCTGAGTTGAAAATGAAGGCCGGTGGGATGTTTCACGCCAACCCCAGAAGCTCAGAGACCTCAGTTAAAGGTGTTTTTGCCGGAGGCGATGCTGCCATTGGGTCCAAGTCTGTTATTCAGGCTGTTGTTTCTGCTCGTCGTGCAGCAAACAATATTAATGCCTATGTCATGGGTTGTGAAAAAGATCCCGCTGATGACCGTTTTAACTTCACTCGTGGTAAAGGTTTTGACGATGTCTCCCTTGCAAACTTTGAGGGCATAGATATTAATCTTCGCGAGAAGATGCCCACACGCCCCCCTGAAGTTTGCACCCAGGATTACGACGAAGTAAAGCTTGGCTTTACCGAAAAAATGGCTAGGCGTGAGGCTGAACGTTGTCTGAAATGCGGTTGCACTGCCTTTGAACGATGTGATCTTAAAGAGCTTGATATACAGAATAAGATCAATATCAATAAAACCGGCATGGGTAAAGTACCGGTTTATGCAATTGATGAAAGTCATCGAGCTATTACCGTTGATCCCAATAAATGTATCTTTTGTGGAAAGTGCGAGAGATCCTGCGAATATGACGCCCTTGAAGTACGAGCAAAATCATTTGACGACAAAGGACGACCCGTCGGTCTGGTAATCGATTTTAAAGATAACTGTGTCTCCTGTGGCAAATGTGTCGATAATTGCTCCACTGGAGCATTGAATAAAAAGAATCGAATTGTCCCCATTCAGTCTGAAGAAGTACGTGAAATCAGAACAACCTGTCCCTACTGCGGAACAGGCTGTCAGATGATACTGAAGGTGAAGGGTCAGACCCTTATGGAAGTCACAGCCGATCCTGAAGTTGGACCAAACTATGGTGATCTCTGCGTAAAGGGTCGATTTGGACACGGTTTTATTCATCACCCAGATCGTTTAACTACACCCATGATCAGAAGGAAAAAGGGCATGCCCCTGGAACCTGTTAAATGGGATGAGGCGCTAGATTTTATGGGACAGGCCTTCTCTAAAATTAGAGGAGAAAAAGGCCCAGATGCATTGGCTGGTCTCTCATCAGCCCGATGTACAACGGAAGAAAATTACGCCTTCCAGAAGTTTTTTAGAGCAGGGGTCGGAACAAATAATGTTGACCACTGTGCCAGATACTGACACAGCCCAACGGTGACCGGTCTGGTCACAGTACTTGGTTCTGGCGCAATGACAAATACCA
>JAOZLI010000585.1 GCA_029934915.1 Desulfocapsa sp.
ATTATGCTGCAGTACTTCCTCATACAAAGGTCTGGCCTGGGAAAATTGGTGTTGCCGGTGTAGAGGAATGGCACGAGCCATGAGTTGGTCAATTATTGATTCAGCCATAATGAAAAAGTTTGTTTTTTAAGAAGAATTTGGATAGACCTATGTCTGGTAACTTTTTACCTCAAGGAACAACTCTCTTCAGACTGGTACTGTAATAACTGACCATGCAAAGCGATAAAAAATCAAAAAGCCAAGACCTGTACACTAAAGGGCAAACAGCATACAGGCAAGGGCAACTTCGCTCAGCTGGTAATTATTTCCAGAATGCGTTAGAGATGGATTCCGATCATGTCCCTTCCCTGCGGGGTCTTGCCGAGACCTGTTTCCAGCAAAAAGATCTCAGACAGTCAGAGCAATATTTCAGGGCAGCAATTGCCTTGGATTCTCAATCGGCAGGATTGCTTTCTAATTTTGCATATCTTCTTTACTTGCTTGGTAATCTCAATGAGGCGGAAGAGGTTGTCCACAATGCCATTTCCCTGAAAGCAGACAACCCTGGCGCACAGTGCAATCTTGGCATCATTTTGATGGCCATGAAAAGGCAGAAAGAGGCCCAGGAAATTTTTCTGGAGATTACCAGACAAAATCCAGAGATGGTTCAGGGATGGACTAATCTTGCTATTTTGCACATGAATTCTGGGAAATTAACAGAATCAATCAATGCCAGCCGGAAGGCCATCCAGTTAAATCCTCAGATGGTTGAGAGTTACTGTAATCTTGGAATGGCTCTACAGGAAAGTATGCAACTGGATCAAGCCCTGGCGGCCTATAATAATGCGCTGATGCTGCAACCTCAACATCCTGCTGCCCAATCAAATCGTTTGATGTGTATGCAGTATGGAATGAAATTCGGGAGCAAAGAACTCCGTGAAACTGCCGCAGGATTTGATCTTGGCATTGAGCCAATGGCGACTCAAGCTCCAAAGTCGCCTCGCCGTGGGAAAAAGATCCGTATTGGCTATGTCTCTGCGGATTTTAACCGTCACCCCATCGGCTGGTTTTTCCAGGAAATATTAAAAAAACAGGACAGG
>JAOZLI010000586.1 GCA_029934915.1 Desulfocapsa sp.
TAGGAGCTTGTCCGAGAATGCACTTTTTCCCCAACTCTTCGTTATTTGCAAAATTTTATCCTCGGAATATTAAATATATGCCTGTGGTAAAATTTTCCAAATGCCTCGATTTGAGAAAAAATTGCTATCCTCGGACAAGCTCCTAGGAGACTGTCCGGGAATGGATAATCTTCCCCTCCTGACTCCCGCGGTGCTTGATGATTATGTTCGCACCGTGGAGATGCCTGCTGTCTGCCAGGAAAACAGGGCGAACAGTGATGCTATTTTTCGGTATGGAGCCTTTGTCGGTTCCGAAATTCGTATCTATCCTTCCCTTGATCGTGCCATGGACAGGGCCAGGTCATATATCACAGAAAGAGAGCAAAACGCTTTGTCTGTTGCCAGTGGTTCTCTTATTCTGGCGTCAACTCTTACTGGTGGTAAGGGGCGTTTCCAGCGATCCTGGCATGCACCTCCCGGAGGACTCTGGGGCTGTCTTATTCTCGCCGATACTTTTCTTCCCCCCTTTAGAAATATTCTCCCCTTAATTCCAGGGATTGCCTGTTGTGAGGCAGTACGACAGGAAGGGGGGGCAGATTCTGCCATTCGCTGGGTAAATGATGTTCTTCTTTGCGGAAAAAAACAGGCTGGCTTTCTTATAGAAGGCTTTTCCAGCCCGGTGCACCATGAGCAGTACCACCTTCTTGGCTTTGGTCTTAATATTAATAACACCTCGTTTCCTGCCGAGTTGCAGGAGACTTCAACCTCCCTTTCCCTGCGTTTAGAACGACAGATAGATCTCTGCTCTTTTGCATTGTCCTTTCTAGCCAAAATGCGATGGTATATTGGCTTACTTTTCCATGAGGAGGCGGCGTGGCTGGCACGAGGAGGCAGGGGTGAATATAGAGATGAACACCCTATTTTGAAGCGGTGGCAGGAATTGTCAGATACTCCCGGTAAGCGGGTATCCTTTGGATATGACGTTGTGCAAAAGCCTGAATATGAAGCTGTTGTGACAGGGGTTTCCAGGGATGGGGGACTGATTTTACAGCATGATGATGGTGGGGTGACAGTTGAGCATAGTGGTGAGATTCGTTAT
>JAOZLI010000587.1 GCA_029934915.1 Desulfocapsa sp.
TGTATTGCTTCAGTCGGAATTGGAATTCCGCCCTGTTTAAAAGTTTAGTGGCTCAATAAATCATGCACGTTTTTTTCTATGCTGCTTTTTTGAGCCGTTTATTTTTTCTGTCTGTTCTTGCCTGTTCAAGTTTACTGTCTCGATCTTTGAAAATTTGTTTTTCACGACCATGGAGTTTGTCGTCCGGGGTAATATAGCCAATACTGCTATGAAGACGAACTGTGTTGTAGTATTTTACGAATTCAGTGACTACTTCACGGGCGTCATCTAAGGAGAGAAGCACCCCCTTACGGATACACTCACTTTTTATTGTTCTATGATATCTTTCAATCTTACCGTTGCTCTGCGGGTAATACGGAGCAGTTCGAACATGCGTCATACCTGCTATCTTGATAAACTCTTTGAAATCCTTGGCTATAAACTGAGGCCCATTGTCTGAGATAATTCTTGGAGTAGCCTCTGGATGCTTCTCTCGGGCACGTTGAATAATCGTTTCAATTTCTGCCTCTTTCATACTTTCCCGAATCTCCCAATGAATAATTGAACGACTACAACCATCAAGAATACTGCACATGTAATAAAAGGTTCCGCACAGGTTCAAGTATGAAATATCAATATGCCAGTGAGCATGAGGCCGTAAGGGCTGCACAAATCCTGACCCTTTTTTGCTAGACTTTGGATTCCACTGATTGATAAGTCCTGCCTTTTTAAGAACTCTATAGACAGAGCTTGGACTCACAGCAACAAGGTCACAATCCAGCATCATAAAGGTTAAACGTCGATATCCTTCAATAGGATGCTTATGGTGATAATCACATATTGCTGATTTTTCCCATTCAAGAAGCCAGTGATCACGAGGGACCAGCCTGTTATGCTCATTGAGCTTACCGTATCGGCTTTGCCAATTATAGTACTTGCTTGAACCTATCTCAAGCCAGGAAACGAAATCTTTTGACGGGAGCTCCGTTTTGCTTATCCAGTATTTTATGAAATCTATCACTGTGTCGCGCGTATCGTGGGGCACCCAGGTGCCTCTCAGATCTCCCCAAGACTTTTTTTTAAACGCAGGTGAGC
>JAOZLI010000256.1 GCA_029934915.1 Desulfocapsa sp.
TCCCGAGGAGCAACTTTTAGAAAGTGGTCTGAAACTTGGCCCCATTACCATTGCCTATGAAACCATGGGCATACTGAACCCAAAGAAGGACAATGCAATTCTTATCTGTCACGCCTTCACTGGAGATTCTCATGTTGCAGGGCGTTATGAAGAGGACTCCCCGGAGACCCCGCCTGGCTGGTGGGACTTTATGGTGGGATCCGGCTGTGGCATAGATACGGATCGTCATTTTGTAATCTGCTGTAATATCATTGGCAGCTGCATGGGATCTACAGGTCCTGCAACAATTAATCCTGCCACCAATACGCCCTATGGCCTGGATTTCCCCATGGTCACCATTGGTGATATAGTGAACAGCCAGAAACGGCTGCTGGATTTTTTAGGAATTACAAAACTGCGCTCCGTAATCGGTGGGTCTGTTGGCGGAATGCAGGTTCTTGAATGGTGTATCCGCTATCCCAAAATGGTTGGTTCTGCAATCCCCATAGCCACCACTATGCGTCACTCTGCCTTAGCCATCGCCTTTAATGAAGTGGCAAGGCAGGCCATTATGGCTGACCCCGACTGGAACAAGGGGGATTATTACAAAGATTCCGGTCCCAGTCACGGTCTTGCTGTAGCCAGGATGATTGGCCATGTGACGTATCTTTCTGATGAGGCCATGCGCCGTAAATTTGGCCGTCAACTCCAGGACAAAGAAGATTTTTCCTTTAATTTTGGAGGAGATTTTCAGGTGGAGAGTTATCTTCGTTATCAAGGGTCGAAATTTGTCAAACGCTTTGACGCTAATTCTGTATTATATATTACAAAAGCGGCTGACTATTTTGACCTTAAAAGTGTGGAGAACACTGACGAAAGCCTGAATGATCTCAGTAGCAGTCAGAGCAAATTCCTTGTCATTTCATACACCTCAGACTGGCTCTACCCCACATATCAGGCAAGAGAACTGGTGCAGTCGCTTAAACGAAGCGGACAAGACGTAAGTTTCTGTGAGATTGAGGCCGATTGTGGACATGACGCCTTTTTAATTAAAGACAAGCGTCTGACAAATCTTATCAAAGGATTCCTGGATGGCCTCACCTTCTGAAAATTTACGCTTTGATCTGGGGATTATTGCCTCCTGGATAGAGCCTGGAAGCCGGGTTCTGGATCTTGGTTGTGGTCGCGGAGATCTTCTGGCCTTTCTCAAAAAATCCAAACAGATCCAGGGAACAGGAATCGAACAGGACAAGGAAAAAGCTGCCGCCTGTATAGAGCGAGGTTTAAGTGTTTTACAGGGAGATATCAAAGACGAAGTTGTCGATTATCCCGATGACGCTTTCGATGTGGTCATTCTCAGCCAAACCCTGCAGCAGGTTTTCCAGCCGGATGAACTGATAAAATCCCTGTCCCGTATTGGCAAACAGGTAATTGTCAGTTTCCCCAATTTCAGTCACTACTCCATTCGCCTGCAACTCCTCTTTAGGGGGCAGGCACCTAAAAATCCACAGCTTCCCTACTCCTGGTATGACACTCCAAACATTCGAGTCATTACCTTGGCTGATTTCAGGCATTTCGCCAGAGATGTTGGTTACACAATCGTTAAAGAGTGCTCAATCAACACCCATGACCAGGAACGAAAAGGACGGATTGTATCAATATTTTCTAACCTTCGAGCAACCTACGGGATTTTTCTTATTGAAAAAAACAAAATATAGACACAAAGAATTGTTACTAAAAGGCTTGACTTTCTCCACAGAAAGAATAGTGTTAATCGACAACAGTAATCAATACTAATCATAAAGGGGGTTTCATGAAAGACAGAAGAGATTTTATCAAATGTGGAATATTGGCAGGCTCAGCGGTAGCACTTGGTTCAGTATCCAACGTGATGGCATCATCTGCACCAGCAATGACCTACACTAATATTGTTTATACAAAGGACAATCCTGGGAAATTTGCAAAGAAGGTTGGCAGCCACCTTCCTTCTATTACTGTAGATGGTAGCAAAGTTACCGTGTTCACAAAACATGGAATGACTGAAAAACATTTTATCGTCCGACATACTCTTGTCCTTGAAGATGGCACCGTTGTTGGCGGAAAAGTGTTCAGCCCAACAGACAAAGAGGCCAAATCCTCTTTCGATCTCCCCGCTGGATACAAGGGCAAGCTTTATGCCACCAGCTTTTGTAATCTCCATGATTTCTGGCTAAACGAAGCCACGGTTTAAGTTCAAGCACACCACGGGATAATAATAGCTTTATCTCGTGGTGTTACGCACGAACCGTTGTTTTTTCGAGAAGAAATACCACCAGTAGAACAAACACACAATACACACCAGCAATGCCAGGTCACGATAATATGATCGTAGAAAAACAGTTGTAACTTTAAAAGCACAGCCTTTCCTCGACTATACAATTTTCTGAAAAAGAGCCACATTCCTGTTTATAAAGCTTACTTCAGTCTGCCATTGCCTGCCAAGCCATTCCATTGTTTCTTTCGAAAAAAAGACGACATGGCTGCGATCATCTTTATAACGCCATCCAGCAAAGGCTTGCCTGTCCAGAGCCATTCCGGTCATTATTCCCAACCAGCCACCTGGTTTAACCAGCGACCAGAGCAACTCCAGCTCCCTTGCCGGGTTGTGAAAATGCTCTACCACTTCACTTGCAGTAACAAAATCATACGGATACCCAAGAACTGATGTATCCGGGGCGTAAAAAGGGTCATAAATATTCATCCGATGCCCGACTTCTTCAAACATGACGGATAATGTAGGGCCAGGACCTGAGCCAAAATCCAGTCCTTTGGCACTGGTCGTAACCCGCTGGTGTACAGGGTCAAACAGCCCATTTAAGAAACGTCTATACCCCGTGTCATCCGGGGAATTCTGATGCTTATCATACTCCGATTTTTCCTCACCAGGTGAAAGAAAATAGAAGGGGGGAACAAAAATCAATAGACATCTCTTACAACGATAAAATTCACGGACAGTATCGAAATAAAAAGGATTATCCCTGCAAGTAAGACCGCAAAGTTGACACTGCTGCTTATTATTTTCACATTTCATATCTACGTTATAACACAAGGTGCTCACCAATGTGATACATATGGGAAATCACTTTTTTGTGGGTATGTTCCCCTTTATCGATCTTGACAACGGTGGCAGCGTCCTTGGATATAGCCGAAATATTGAAAACATCCTGAAGCAACTAGCAAATGATGTGCATGTGATTCCTGGACTACTTCTCTATGATGCTTTTAACGGCATCAGCAGCAGCACCCGTTTTGATCACAAAATCAATCCTGTGATCTGTTAAAGCCTGTTTCATTTTGTCGCCAATCGATTCCGCAACGATAAGCCTAATATCGTGAGTGATCAGCAAAGCCACAACAGTACGACTGATTCCTCCAGACTGATCCCTGGCAGGATTCTGAATGGCTTCCATAAAATTCCCCTTCTCATCAAAAACAAGAAAAAATGGAGCCCTTCCAGTTTCCTTACTGATGGAGGTACCAGGTTCCGGTCCAATTGCAGGAACGGCTATTTTCATGCCCTGTGCAGAAACAGAAGCGACCAGAACAACAAATAATATGAAAACAGAACTCAGACAGACTCTTTGAATACATTTCATCTTTTCCTCCTGTAAATAGTATTTCTTATATCCAGAACACACGGTTGTACAAAAGGTCTGTATTTCAGGTGCTCCTGGATCCTCTACAATGTATTTTAGCTGAGAACACAAAACTCGATAGAACAAGCAGGCTTGCAAAAATAAAAACAGGCGCAAATCCGATAACAGTAATCAGGGCACCTGCTGCAATTGGAAAGATTATTGTTGTCACACTCCCGGCACCGCTGATGCCAGTATAGATGGCTCGATTATTGTCATTGGAAATTTCAAGAAGAATTCCCGGTATTGCAATTTCCTTGGAGGCAAGGACGAGTCCGGATAGAGGAAAAA
>JAOZLI010000044.1 GCA_029934915.1 Desulfocapsa sp.
TTTGGACCAACCACCGGTCAGGGATTTCAGGAACTTGCCCTGCATGATTTGGATGCAAATGGCTGGATTGATGAAAATGATCCTATCTTTTCCAGACTTCGTATCTGGTCACCCGGAGAGTCTGGGGATGCCGGCCTTATTACTTTAAGTGAGGCAGGAGTTGGAGCAATTTGTTTAACTCATGATAAAACTGCGTTTCAATTAAGAGACCGTGAGAACATCCTTATGGGTGAAGTGGCGGCAAACGGTTTTTTTCTCACTGAAGGGGGAGAGGTGCGGCCGTTGCAGGAAATTAAACTTGCCGTAAATGGTGGAGAAGGTCAGGCAGTAGAGAGAAACAGGATAGACGCTCAAAATTTTCTCCGCCAAATGGCTGCAATCCGGCAGGTTCAAATTCGGCAATTTGCAAGAATTCAGTCGTCGCAACGTGGTCAGACTGAAGAACGTGATCTTCTTGAAAGGATATTTCCAGACTGGCTGAAGGAACGGGCACTTGCTTCGGTGGAGGCGAGGAGGGCATCTCGGTCTGTTGTCTGATTTGTTGAGTGTAAGATAGAAAAAAGAGGTGTGGTAACTATTTCCCGCACCTCTTCGTGATGAAAATGTTATAGGCTTGGTGAGGATTTCAGCTAAAAATTCAGAAGATCCGTTCTGTCAAGATAGGCAAGAGCTGCCCATAAATCTTCCTCACTGTGAGGTTCGAGGGTGACAAGGGGAGCCAGCTTATTTGCGGCAAGAAACTGAAAGAGTTCCTGGAAATTAAAATTCCCAAGTCCCAATGCAAGATGTTGGTCTGATATCCCATCGTTGTCATGCAGATGCAGTTGACCAAGCCAGGGTGAAAGTCTTGGCAGCCAATCTTGCCAGGGGCTTTTTGCAAAGCTCATAAGATGACCCACGTCCAGACAAAAACCTACGTTGTCTGATTGCAGCGTGGTAAAAATTGTTTCATGGGCTGCAGGCCCAATTTCATAGGTATTCTCGAGCATGAGCAGACAGTTGTTCTTACGTGCAATATCATTTAATTCCCGCCAGGTTTCAAGAGCGCTTTCTGCCCATGCCTCCTTTTTGTATCCCTGTTTGTTTTCTTCAAAATTGAGATGGCAAACAATGGATTTGGGTTGAAATATCGGTATCAGCTGGAATGCTTTACGCAACTTGTTACGACTGGCTTTCAGGATTTCGGGGTCAAGTGCTCCCGGTGCAAGATCAAAAAATGGAGCATGGAGAGTGCAGGAAAGATCATTTTTGATAAGTAGCTCTGCAATTTCCTTAAAATTATCGGTGGATTCCTCATAAAGACAGAGTCCTTCAAGACCAATTTCAGGCTGGATTTTATGCTCCAAAAAGAGATCAAGATAGCGACCTTTTAATTCATACCATGGGGCATTCACAAAACAGCGTGATGTTATGTGTTTGTATTTGTCAGTATTGTTCATCTGTTTTTTCTTTTCCTTTCTTTACTTCATGTCCTTCATGCACTTCATGGTGATTTGTCTTTTAACGATCCCATCATCGTTCGCTAAGGTACTTAACCATCTGACTCATAGTGAGTTTTGTGTTTGATGGCCCCGATCGGATAAAGAAATCCTCATTCTTGCCTACAGTGAGAAAAACAGGCCTGCGTACCCGTTCACATTCTATGATCATGATTTCTTTCTCGTTTACGGTGACAACTTTTAGATGGATAAAGCGGGTGTATTCGGCACCGATATGTGCGTTGAGCAGATTCTTAAAGTGGAGTCTGCATTTGTCTTCATTATCAAAGTTATCTGCATCAAGTCCAAGGATTTCTCCATCGTCAGCGACCCCAATAAGCAAAATGCCGCCATCGCTGTTCATAAAACCAACGACAGCTTTTAACCAGGCAAGCTCAATCTCTTTGCCGTTTTTACCGCTTTTCAGGTTAGCACGCATGGTTGATTTGAATTCAAGACTGGTGGACTCTCCTGCACGGATAAGATTAGTGATTTCTTTTTTATAGCTTATCATGTCAACGTGTTGCTGTGGCAGATCTTTGAGTTGATGGCTGTATCTGCGTACTAGAAAGATCGTCATGACAATACCCAATATAAGGATAGAGCCGATGAACAATCCAAAACCTTTCCACTGCTGCTGAAAATTCTGGAAAATATCATCTTCAGGTATGAGCACAGCGACCCAGATATCATGATTTTCTTTGCTTAACGGGCTTAAGCCGAGCCACCATGTTTTACCGTTGTATTTCAAAGCGTCTGTTTGTGCGCTTCCCGTGTTGTTTTTAGCAAGTTTATCTGTTACAAGCGCGAGAAGGTCGTTTGAAATTAAGGAATTCTTACTAAGAATTGTTCCATTTTTTTCCAGGAGTAGAGCACGATTATTCTGGGTGATTTCGAATTGTGCCATAAATGTCATAAGGTCATTCATGGTAAAAGAAATGGCTGATACTATACTTGAGCCGGGCTTGTCGTCGGCGATCCAGCGGATACTGAGCGTGATACCAGGTTCGTTTGTGGTTTTCAGTAAATAGGGTTCGCTTACAAAGAAATCCCCTTGCTGCACGCTGCTGATAGCTCCGCGAAACCAGCTTGTTTTACCGGACGCTGGTTTTGTGAACGTTATTTCCTGTCTATCTTTTTGTTGCCGATTGACCCACTGAGAACGCTGTGATGTCTCTTTGGTGTTTTTCGTTATAATCCATTGATCATCTGTGTGGAATAATCGTGTTTCAAAGCTATCTGCATCTGCGATGGTAATGGAATGGATATCAGGCTGTATTTCCATAAGAGCCTGGAACTGAGTAGCAAGTAAATCCACATTGTTGGGTTGCAAGAGTCCAGCTTCGCCCCATTTAGCCAGCATATGCATGGTATTGCCAAAGGGGACAAGAAAGTTGTTAAAGTGATTACGAACTGCACTATTAGCCTTTGAAATAATAGCCGTCGAGATATCACGCTGGGATTGTATTCCCTGGATCATCGCAATACTGACAATAGCGCCTGTTGTGACAAACAGAATAAGCAGAATATCACGAAACAAACGGCGTTTTATATTTTTGGGACAGCCCTTCAGCAGGTCGACAAGGGTCGAAAACAGTGCCATGCATTATACCTCTGATACTTTTTTAGTGGAGAAGAGCAAGGCTATATATCCACAGATTCCTGCAGCAAGGGAGGCACACAGAATACCTGTTTTTGCATTTAGAAGATATTGTTCATTGTCAAATGCCAGACCTGCAATAAAAATAGACATGGTGAAACCGATACCGGCAAGGAGGCTGACACCTGCAATTTGCTGCATGGTCACGCCTTGTGGGAGCCGACTCCAGCCAAGTTTAACCACCAGCCAGGAGAAAGAAAATATTCCAAGGAGTTTACCACCAATTAGACCTGCCATTATACCAAAGGTAACGGGATGGGAAAGGGTAGCCGAAAGGGTTGAGATTTCGATGGGAATCCCTGCATTGGCCAGGGCAAAGATGGGGATAATCAGAAAAGAAACCCAAATGTGGAGTTTATGTTCCATCCGTTGCAGGGGACTTTCCATACAGTGGACAAAGTCTTCCATGGATTGCAGTATTTTCTGTTGTGCACCGCTTTGCATAATATGCTTGTCGTCTTCTTGGATTGCTTCAAACTTTCCATTTAACTGACGCATCCGTCTGACAAAGGGATTAGCTTTACAGAGAGAATTTGCAGGAACAGTAAGGGCTGTCAGCACACCAGCAAGGGTAGCATGCACACCGGATTCAAGCATGCCAAGCCAGAGCAGTAAACCAAAAACTATATAGGGCAGAGGCCTGCGGATTCCAGCAATATTAGAAAGAATGAGCAGAGCAAAGGCAACTCCAGCAAAAGCCAGAGCCGTCATGTTGATCTGATCGGTATAAAAAGCTGCAATAACCAGTACTGCACCTAGATCGTCGACAATGGCCAGTGCAAGTAAAAAACCGATAAGGGCCCTTGGGATACGTTTTCCCAGCAGTGCAAGTACGCCAAGAGCAAAGGCGATATCCGTGGCCATTGGCACACCCCAGCCAGCAATGGTATCCGAGCCGAAATTAAACACAGCATAAATGAGTGCAGGAACTACCATACCCCCAATTGCCGCAGCAATGGGCAAAATAGCCTGCTTTCGATCGGCCAGTTCTCCCACCAGGATTTCACGTTTAATCTCAAGCCCCACGGTGAAAAAGAAGAGTGCCATAAGGCCATCGTTGATCCAGTGGTGCAGGCTGTGACTGATGTTGTAGTCTGCGCTGCCAATGGTGATTTGTGTATGCAGTATGGATTCGTACAGTGGCAGCAGGCCACTATTTGCAATAACCATTGCAAGCACGGTACATGCCATAAGCAGCAGGCCGGAGGAGGCCTCATCGTGCACAAATTCTTCAAAAGGCGTCAGAGCTTGCCTGAAACTGCGCTCAACTGAATTCCCAAAAAATTTGGTTCTACATCCTTTAGAGTTTTCTTTTGTCATGGTCTTATTGCACCTGAATGATTTGGTTTGCAATTTCCTGGCACAGTTTAGTAAGTGCCATGCTGAGCCCAGAGGCCAATGCATCGTACCCGGAGTCTTTGGGTGTTATCGTATGGGTAGAAGTGGAACTGAAAAGAATGGATTGATCGCTATTTTTTATGATTTTCCACCTCGCTTCAAGAAAGGCATTGCCCACGGTGTCCTTTTCAAAATGGAAGAAATCCATTGCCAATCGTATTCCCTTTGTTCCACTTGATTCTGGATAAGAATATGTTTTTTCATGATCAAGATCAAGGATCAGATTTTGGATGATGAGTTGGGAAAGCATTTCATCTAGATTGCCGGCCCAGTGATGTTGCTCCAGGAGGATTGATGAATGTTGCGAATTTTGCTTAACCAATGGTCCCTGTCCCAGAAAAGAACCCACCCGGATAGGCCCTACAAGTATTGTATCGAGCGCATGTACTTGTGCTGAAGATTGCAGGGTGCTAACGTGTAATTGGTGATATTGCACCTGCAGTGGGGGGCTCATACAGCCGAAGATGCCGACGCAGAAAAACAACAGGCTTCCTGTAATCCTGACACACAAGCATTTATTGTTGTTCATTGATATCTCCTGTTTGCTGAAGACCAAATATCAGGGAGTCGGGGTTACGCGAAATAAAATCACTGAGTTGTTTAATCGAGCTTGATGTCGTTTCTAATTGGCGTAGCGTTTCGCTTAGCCGATGATAGAGCGGAGAAGAGGGTTGTAATGTCTGTTCTGCCTGGTTGAGTAACTGGTTGGCCTGGAGCAGGGTGTTGTCAAGATTGTCCAGTGTTTTGGCGAAACTTGTAGCTACAGGTTGAATATGCTGATCAAGCGTTGTGATAACTGTATTGGCGTGGAGCGTCAGAGCGTTGATATCATCAAGTTCCTTGTTCACTTTTTGGAGAATTGGGTCTACTCCAGTATTAATTTTGCCAAGGATTGCGTGTAAGTTCTCACTGGCAGCAACAAGATCATTAACCAGTGTTTGCGTCTTTTCCTGGCTCAGGGCCTGAGAAAGGCTTTTTGCTAATGTGTCAAGGGATTCAAATGTACTCAAAACCTTATGATACAGTCTGCCAAGATCCATATCTCCCAGAACTTTTTGCATCTGATGCATATCAGATGGCAGGGTAGGGATCTCGAGGTATTTACCTCGCTGATCCTGGTACACAGCTATGGTGTTATTATATATAGCAAGATCAATATAACGCTTCCCGGTAACAAGACTTATGGTTTTTAGTTTTGCCCTGAGTCCTTGTTTGATCATAGATTCTATAAAGGCATCCACTCCCTGAGGACTGTTAAACTCGGCACCGGTTATGACCATTTCCGGATTAGTATCAAAGGCAATGATAACAGGAATAATGACGTTATGTTCTCGAGGGCCACGCTCTTTGATCTGGATCTTTATCTCTTTTACCTGGCCGACTGTTACACCCATATAGGTGACGGGCGCACCAACACTTAAGCCTTTGAGGGAATCGTCAAAGTAGGCGATGACCAGATTTTCCTTGTTAAAGAACTTAGATCCGGCAAATAAAACAACTCCGGTCATAAAAATAAATATGGAGAGGGAGACAAAAACACCGATCATTACCGGTTGCATTTTTTTTGTATGTTGCTTCATTTATACTGCTCAGGTTGTGTAGGTTAAAGGCTGTTAGTAAAAAAAATGGTAACTATTCAGCTCAACAGATTTTATTTTTCCCTGCTTGTATGATCGGGGACAGAATGATTTTCGAAAAAAGACTCGAAAAAAATTCAGTCCCCTAAGCTAGGTGGAAAAATTAAGGTAAGCGTAGACTCCGAGTCCCCGGTTTGAAAGCAACTTGCTGAATAGTTACAAAAATTGTTAACACATCTGATTCTCATGATAGTTTACCGTAGAAATAGCTAATATGCAGAATCGTTTGTCTGGTCATCAGTTGTGCTACGACTCAAGAATTGTCTCACTTTAATATTCTCACTTGCTTTGGCAAGGGATTTCGGGTTGCCGGTGGTGAGCATGGTGCGTGTCTCGGGATCTAGGAAAACAGAGTCATCGGCGAGGGCAAAGATTGAAGGCAGTTCGTGGGTAACGATTACGATGGTTGCGCCAAGGCTGTCACGGAGTTCCAGGATAAGATCATCAAGCATTTTTGAGCTGATAGGATCGAGCCCTGCAGAGGGTTCATCGAAAAAGAGAATATCAGGATCAAGCGCAATGGCACGCGCTAGTCCTGCGCGTTTTCGCATACCGCCACTGATCTCCGAAGGGAGAAAATCAGCAAAGCCTTTCAGTCCCACAAGTGCCAGCTTTATTTCCACCAGTTCGGCAATATCATGGCGTGAAAGCTTGGTGAACTGGCGTAAGGGTAGCGCTACATTCTGGCCGATACTCATTGAGCTCCAGAGTGCACCGGACTGATATAATACCCCGGAACGTTGCATCAATTGCACTCTTTTTTTGGAAGAACTTTCCCAGAAATCAGAGTCCCGAATTATGATATTTCCGGCAGCAGGACGTTTTAAGCCGGTCAGATGTCTGAGCAGGGTGGATTTCCCACAACCTGACTCGCCCATTATAGCGAAAATAGAACCCTTATAAATGGAAAAGCTAAGGTTGCGCTGCAAAACAAAATCACCATAGGCCATGGTGAGCTCGCGAACGTCTATAAGGGGTTCTTGTTTAGCCATAAATACTTTGTTATATCCCGATAAGATTAAAAAAGAAGGTGAAAATAGCATCTGCCACAACAATAAAGACAATGGCAGTGACCACAGCCGAAGTTGTTGCCTTACCAACAGCGTCAGCACTTCGCCCACAATTCATCCCTTTTAAGCAACCGCAGAAGGCTACAATATAGCCAAAAAATACTGATTTTATAATACCAACCAGAAAGTGGTTTAGATGTATCGCCTCGATGGTTTGCTCGTAATAGAGTATCGGGCTGATATCAAGGGAAAGGCAGCCGATAAAAAAACCACCGAGTATACCCATTAGATCGGCCCAGACAGTAAGCATGGGCATCATAATAACCATGGCCGTCATACGTGGCAGAACCAGAAAATCAAAGGAGTTCAGTCCCATGGTTTGCAAGGCGTCGATCTCTTCATTGACCTGCATGGTACCGAGTTGTGCAGCGTAAGCTGCTCCTGTTCGACCAGCCATAATGATTGCCGCCATCATCGCTCCCATCTCACGGGTCATGGTGAGCCCAACGAGATTCGCGACATAGATGTCTGCTCCAAACATCTGCAACTGTACAGCACCAATAAAGGCGAGGGTAAACCCCACCAGAAAAGCGATGAGCGTGACGATGGGCAGAGCTTGAGGCCCACAGTCATAGAGGAAATAGCTGAAATCCCTTTTTAGAAAACGTGCTCTTCCTGTATAGAAACGCAGGTAGGATAACCAGATCTTTCCAGTAAATAGCAACATATCCAGGCTACTCTGAAAAAAAGATATGCTGTGATTGCCAATCCATTCAAAAAAACCGGGATGAGTATTATGGTCCTGGGGGGGAGCCATGACTTTTTTTCTGGTGAGTTTCAGGAGCTTCTGGATGCCAGTCGGTAAGCCTTGCTCGTCGATTGTTATGGACTTTTGGGCAGCAATTTCTGTGATGCGTGTGAGCTCCACAAGCATTCTGCTGTCCCATTCGGTGAGTGCTTCGGTGTTGTAGGTAAGTGTTGTGAAATTATTGGAGAGAAGTGTCTTAAAATCAGGACGTTTACATTTTTTTATACGAGTTGTCCATGATCCCGAAAAATGCAGACAAAGAATATCGCCGGATTGGCTGGTTGTGAGACTACATTCTTGGCTCATTTCTGTTTGTTCTCTTCATGGCCTTCGTGTGCTTCATAGTGGAATAGGTTTTTACGAATCCATCAATTTTATGTTTTTAATGGTAGATCACAGTATTAGTTGTCCTGCCCAGTTATTGATATAAATATATTTGAAATCATTGAAATTGTCCAGCTCATTCCTTGTTGCCAAATCTTCGAAAATGGAAGAAGCAGATAGCAATAACGAATAGAAGAATAATCAACAGATAGGCTGGAAACAAGTCGATCGATTGACGAAACGCTTCGTTTTCACCTCCTGTACTGTTTCGTAAACTTGCAATAAGTCCTGCATAAAAAATCCCTACAACACCGTAGGCTGCATTGAAAGCCAGGCCTTTGTATGAGAGGACGGTTGCTCGTTGTTTTGCTTCTGTAATCTTATTTAGATAATTACTTGTGAAAAATGAGGTGAGCATCATGGTGATAAAGACCAGAATCATGGGCAGCATTCCATAATAGGGTACAAAAAATGTGAGGCCAAAAAGAGAAATCATGGCCAGGATGATGACCACAATAAGATTGGTGAGTGCTTGCAAATGCTCTGCCATTGCCCGCGCAATTCGTGGAACCACAAGGCCGATAAGGGCGACAGCTGAACCAATCAGGCCAAAGCTTGCATCCGGCAGATCAATGACTCGATAATATTGACTGTTAAGGGTGACAAGCATACGCAAAACATGATCCAGGCACATACCAAAGAGAATTACAGTAAGTGCCATGGGGGTATGGAAAATCCACTTTCCGGCAGCGAGTGTTAATTTTGAGACCGCCGCTATCCGTTGCCAGGGTGTTTGTTTACTATCTGGTTTATGTGGCGGCACAGGATCACGCATTCCCAGGGTCGTGATCAAAGAGAGAACACCCAGGCCCAGGGTCAAATAAATAGGAAATCGCATGGTTATTTCCTGAGAAAGTTCAGCTTCTATACCCAGCCAGTGCAGAACCATATTCACCGTACCGGGATCATAAAGAAAGGCGCCCGTGGTCATGGTTATGATATAAAAGAAATTTCGTACCCGCATCTGAATATCGAGCACCTTTGGCCAGTCGTTAGGGTCACCGGAAGCGACGAGTGTATCATAGGCCATGGCTTCATCTGCGCCACTTGCAAGCGCTTCGGCCAGACCGCTCAGGATACGATTAATCAGAAAAACCGTAAAAATAAGATGTGAATTGCCAAGGGGTACAAAGGAAAGTAACAGCATTTCGCCAATCATTAACCAGGCAGTGGCAACCAGTAAATGCCTTCTACCGATCAGATCCGCAAGTGCCCCAGATGGTACTTCGGCCAGTACAATGGTAAAGGCCCAGACCGTATTTAAAAGGGCGAATTGCTCTATGGTGAGCCCGTAATCGAGAAAGAGAACGGTAAATACCGGATAGTAAAAACGGCAATTGAAAAAGGTTCGAAAAGCGATAAAACGCCTGACGTTAGGAAATGTGAATGGGGAAGGGGATTGTTGGTTCATGCTCTATCATTAAAATTGAGGGCTTGTTTGTCAAGGAATGGATGGGCCAACTCTGCTTTTTCACCATTTATTTTTCTCTTTGCCCATTTTTATATCACATATTTTGTAAATTATTGGATATTAGTGAAAAATCACGATATGATTTTTGTAAGTTTACTGTATACGACTAACAGATGGCTAAAACAAAGGAACTTCCATGGCAGAAAACAATCGAAACACGACCAGAATTCATTATTCAGCTCATGCACTGGTGAAATCGAATTCTAAAGGGACAATTGGAGGAAAAGTAAGAGATATTTCCCTAAAGGCCATGTATTTACAGATAAAACCTGTTTTTGAAATAGATGAAAAGGTAAAAGTGGAAATTGTTTTGCTTGGTGCAGACAGTGAGTTGGTAATTAGAGTGTCAGCTACTGTACTGAGAAAAGATGAAAAGGGAATGGCGTTGCGTTTTAGAACTCCACTGGAATGGTGGCCTGTTTTGTCCTTCTTTCCTCTGCATAGTCTCGACAATGGTACAGATGAATAGGACTATTGATTGTTTTTTATATAACAAAAAGATGCATGTGAGAATTGAAAAATGTATGATATCCTCCATTCAGTTAGAAAAATAGTCTTACAGGCGGAATGCTGTTGTAAAAATGGCTTCGGCTGGAAGGATTCAGCTTTTGGATAATAACTTGTTCGACGTCCCCTTTGTTTTGCTCGACATCCATTAAGGAGGAAAAATGAAAAAAAAGGTCAAAACCAAACACTGTCCGTACTGCAAGGGAATTATGCGAGAGGGTGCAGTTGAGTGCAGGCATTGCCACTATACTTCATGGCCGAGCCATAGCGAAACATGTCCATACTGCAAAGAAGATATAAAATCGGGCGCTAAAAATTGTATACACTGTCTGTCAGCACTACTGTCCATTTCCCTTAAAATAGTACCCGCAAGAACTGGGAAATTTCAGGATATTGTTAATCCAAAAAGGAGAATGACATAAGTGAGAAATGAGATTGATTTTCATGATTACCATCAAAGCTCAGGTAATTGCAAAATCGAAAAGTAGGAGTCCGCCCCTGCGGACGATTTTGGTTGGTATTACACACATTTTTCGTCCGCAGGGGCGGACTCCTACATGAGAATAAAGCCAAAACTGAGCTTCGATGGTAATCATGTTTATTTTTCATTCCTTATCAGCACAATTTGCCATTGAATCGCCTGGGGACGTTTGAAAAGCTCTGAGAACCGCCGACTGTTTATAGTATCATAGAAATTTGTGGTAATGGTCAGGTGGAAAGAGGACATAAGGAAGAGCATACTCTGTTAGGTATGTTATATTTGACCACAGGAAATCATGGATACATGGTAAATATGTTCAGAGACATGTGAAGAGTGCAGTGAAATCAAGAAAAATATTATTTTATGTATTCATCGCCGGTGGACTCGGTGGTATTACGAACAGTATTATAGTGTGGATGTTGGGTGCGTTGGGAGTTACGCCAACATTCGGCTTTAGCATGGCACCGGAACTAACCCTTGAATGGTTACTCAGGCGAGTTTTCGCCAGTGCATTATGGGGAGTCATTTTTTTGATTCCAATTTATGAAGATGCCCCCATTAAAAAAGGTTCAATTCTTGGCATATTGCCATGGCTATCAAGTGTCCTTTTCGTTTTTCCCGTATTGATGGCTGGTGGTCTTTTCGGACTAGAGTTCGGGCTCGGTACACCCATATGGACCCTCTTTTTTGCTGCTATATGGGGGGTGACGGGAACATTGTTTTTGTCAAAATTTACTTCAACCCCTTAGGTCAAACCACCATTCTCACCTGCATTGCCCTCAAGTACCGAGTATGGCATGAATAAAGTTGTAATCCATAGTAAATTGCAGTGTTATCACATAAATAATAAATTTTTATCTATCCTCTTTATGAATTTACGCTACTTTCTTAAAGGCATGTTATTGCCTCCATTTACGCAGATACTTCTTTTACTGTTTGCCTGGAAAATCAGGCATAGGGCAAAAAAAACATCTTGGACAGTATGTTTTATCGCCGTCTTCAGTCTCTGGATTCTTAGCGTCCCGGTGGTCGCTACCTTTCTAGCCAGAACCTTGGAGAAAAATCAGGCACT
This sequence comes from Desulfocapsa sp., assembly GCA_029934915.1. Taxonomy (GTDB): domain Bacteria; phylum Desulfobacterota; class Desulfobulbia; order Desulfobulbales; family Desulfocapsaceae; genus Desulfocapsa. The sequence continues at coordinate 11,907 of JAOZLI010000044.1, forward strand.
AAGTTCCAGACAACTAGAAGATGTCCAAGCTGACGCAATCGTCATTTTAGCAGGCAGCCAGAATGAATACGCACCTGAATTTGGTGAACCGGTAAGCGGAAACGAACAGCTAAGTAGAGTCAGGTATGGAGCATTTCTACAACGTAAAACGGGGCTTCCTGTATTGTTAAGCGGCGGATCGGTTCGAGGAGATGAGCAGCGTAGCCTTGCTGAAACCATGGCATATGACTTTGAGAATGGTTACGGGCAGAAGGCCAGTTGGTTGGAAACAAATAGCAAAACAACTGCAGAAAATGCACGTTATAGCTATAATATTCTGGCTACAGAAAACAAGACTACCATTATGCTAATAACCAGTTCTTTACATATGATGAGGGCAAAGTGGATCTTTGAACAGGTTGGTTTCAATGTCCTTCCTTCTCCAACAAATTTTATAGATCGAGAT
>JAOZLI010000588.1 GCA_029934915.1 Desulfocapsa sp.
GAAAATCATTTCGCGGATCACGGTCAGGAATCATGGCATCCACGCCACACATCTCCGAGGCAAAAGACCATGCACCTTCGCGACCGCCAACGGTTGCAGGACGCAGTTTCTTCTGATCCATAACCAGCATGCATGACTCATCAGGGAGTGTTGCAATTACTGCGTTCGGTCCATCAATAATCAGACGGCGGCAGGTATTGCGAAGCCCGGTGAGAAAATCTCCCTGTGGATGCTGTAAAAGTTCATCATTCCTGAGGGGAGTAATAATATGCTTGTAGGCCTGCAGAGGAAGTTTTAATTTCTTCAGAGTGTAATGAAGAATATGGGTAAAAGTCTCTGAGTCACTCTGATATCCGGTATAACCAGGGAAGTGTTTGCCAAGCAACCAATCGCGGATGGGAACAAACGCAGTGTTCTCTCCGTTGGTCATGGATGCAATTCCCTGAATAAAGAAAGGGTGGCAGGCATACAGATTAATACCGTAGTTGGTGTTTTGACGACCCTGTGCCATGCAGACACGAGCTTTGATGCGGCTATCATTTAAGCCTAAACCGTCACCGATTTCCAGAGGCCAGCCAACTTCTTTCATGGTGGCAACATCGGGCCAGAATGAAAATGCGGTGAGATCATTTCCGTGATCTTCACCATCTTTGCGAAGGGCAAGGCGAGTCATCATGAGTTCTGTTTCGATCTCTTCTTCGGATTTGGCCGCCAGAGTGTCAGGCATCTTGTATACACGAAGAAAATAACGATATCTGTCCTTGGCCTCAATCAGGCCGGGACGGGTCTCGAACTCGTGATCATAACGAAGCTCAAAACCACGATCTTCCATAAACTTGTTCAGACGGTGCCACGATTCTTCCGTGTGGGCAATACCAGAGAGAACAGGGTTCTTGGAGTTGTATTTATAATCATCAAACTGAAGACCGCGCAAAAGAAGACCTAGGCCTGAGCCATCGTATCCTTCCTGCATTGCCTCCATGGCCGTGAGCACTTCGTAAGGTGAGAAGGCTTCACTGGCTGTTTTCAGGGCTAAACGACACATGCATTACTCCTGAC
>JAOZLI010000045.1:0-8786 GCA_029934915.1 Desulfocapsa sp.
TTTCCCTCAATAACAGAGACTCGCCACTTTCTGAGCAATTTGTTCAAGCGGCAGAATATGATCAACTCCGCCAAGCTCTATGGCGACCTTGGGCATACCGAAAACTACACAACTTTTTTCATCCTGGGCAATGGTTGAAGATCCTGCCTCCTTCATTTCCAGCATACCTTTGGCACCATCATCTCCCATACCGGTCATAATCACTCCTACTGCATTTCCTCCAGCATACCTGGCTGCTGAACGAAAGAGAACATCCACGGACGGACGATGACGGCTGACCAGCGGGCCATCTTTAATTTGCACATAATAGCGAGCCCCGCTTCGCTGCAGGAGCATATGTTTGTTCCCTGGTGCCAGTAATACACGCCCCGGCAATACGGTATCCCCATCAGTTGCCTCTTTTACTGTCATGTTGCTTAAACTGTTCAGGCGTTCTGCAAAGGAGGTGGTAAAATGTTCTGGCATATGCTGCACAATGATCACCCCGGGAAAATCACCCGGCAACATCTCCACAAAAACCCGTAGAGCTTCTGTACCACCGGTTGATGCACCAACAACGACCACCGTCTCGGTGGTTTGTACCATTGCCTTACTCGAAGCCTTTGCCAGCATAACATCGGCATTCAGTTTTGCCTGCACATCCCGTGACTTTGAAGGACGGACTCGTTTCACATGGACACCTGCTGCGGCTCGCACCGCATCACAGATAAGCACTGCAGATTCATCCAGGAACTGTTTGGTGCCCATTCTCGGTTTCTGGATAATATCCACCGCACCATATTCCATTGCCCGTAAGGCTGTTTCGGAGTTTGTTTCAGTTAGACTCGAACACATCACCACCGGGATAGGATGCTGAGACATCAGTTTTTTCAGAAAACTTAAACCGTCCATACGCGGCATTTCCACATCCAGAGTGATCACATCGGGCACAAAAGTCTTTAGTCTGCTGGCTGCGACATAGGGATCTTGAGCAGTTACAACCTCTTCGATATCTGGAGCGGACGACAGTATCGCCGACAAAGTCTGGCGTACCACTGCAGAGTCATCAACAACTAATATTTTCAGCCCCATATATTCTCCCGAAATTGCATACTCTCCTGATCTTTATAATAGTGTATCAGAATCAAGCAGTTTTTTGTAACTTTTACATCTTCCGAATACGCTTTAAAAACACATCCCCTGCATGAGAGAGAAAGTAAATTTTTCTCCCCTGATAACCACCGAGATCCTTCGATTCTATCCTGCAACCATATTCTTTTAGTAATTCAACAGCCATTCGTGCATTTTTTTCACCCACACCAGCGCGACTGGAAGCCGCCATTTTTTTTTCCTGCTCAAGCAACATCTGGGCACCACCAAAAACTTTTGCTATCAAATTCTGTACTGACACACCATGTCCGGCAAAGGTACCTATCATTTCATCCAGAACACAGTCCATATACTTATAACATTTGACACCATCCTTATCGGATAAGGTAGAAGCCGAGTCCAAAACAGCATGACACATGGCACCATACTGATGTGCTTTGTCATATAAAGCCACCGAAACGCAGGAGCCAAGAACCGTATGAATCAACGTTGGTTTTGTTGCGAAATGGTATTCCCCCGGATAGAGATAGACGGCATTTTCAGTATAGACACGTGAGCATTTTGGAAAATGATTGTTTCTATATTCTTTCATAAATTGTAGGCGCTATGGCGCGTACCGGCAAATCCATGCCATGGATCGTTTCCGAGTGTCCCAGAAAAAGATATCCTCCCATTCGCAGACACAGAGCCAGTTTTCTGAGAATAGCCTCCTGTGTCTTTGCATCAAAATAGATAATCACATTACGACAAAAGATGATATCCATCTTTCCCTTCTGACCATAATCAGCATCATTGAGATTCAGGCGTGCAAACTGCACACACCTGCGAATCTCAGGCCCTATCCGTAACAACTTGTTGGCTGCGTCTTTACTCTTTAATAAATACCGTTTTTGATAGCTTACAGGAATATCGCTGGCAAGGTCATCATTATATATGGCGCGGACAGCAACGCCTAACACCTGGGTGCTGATATCCGTAGCCTGAACCCGAAAATCGAAATCATTATATGTACGTTTAAATTCGGCGAGCTCCATGGCAAGGCTATAGGGTTCCTGGCCGGTGGAGCAGGCCGAACTCCAGACACGCAAAGGCCTCCGCAGTGGAAATTTGCCTAAATGTAAAGCGGGTAACAACTCATTCGTCAAATACAAGAAATGAGCAGGTTCGCGAAAGAACTCTGTCTTGTTAGTGGTAATGGCATCAACAAGATGAATAAACTCACCCTGAAACCCGCTATTACTAAAAACAGATTGACAATATTCAGAAAAAGAATGGAGTCCAAGGGCTCGCACCCTACTGCGCAGACGCCCCTCAACCATCTGCCGTTTGGCAGGAGAGATATTAATACCACAATAATCATACACCTGGCTGCAGATCAGTTCAAAATCTGCATTGCTCAGTTGCTGGTTAAAAAGTGATTCTATTGGCACCGTCATTTACTCCTCATGAACAGGAATGTTGTTTTCAACAGTTGTCAGAACATCTTTCTCCAGGGTCTTTTCTATATCCAGGATAACAACAAACCCCTCTTCGAATCTGGCCATGGCCTTAATCCAGTCGGCAGAACTCCCATCAGTCAGTTTTGGTGCCGGTTCCAGATCCTCTTCTTCAAATTCAGCAACCTGCTGTACCATATCTGCTGTAACGCCTATTAGAATAGTATTATCTTGCTCCTCTAATTCCAAGATAATAATACAGGTATCAACGGTTGCTACGGTTTCGGTCAGCCCGAACTTCAGGCGTAAATCCAGCACGGGTACCGCACGACCACGCAATTTAATGACCCCAATCATACAAGGAGAACTATTGGGCATAGGAGAGGGAGCGGTGTAGGAAACCACCTCACGGACTTTATCTATGCTGATACCATAGATCGCCTCTCCTATTCGCAACGTAAGATATTGTTCAAGACTACTCATATATTCCTCCGTTTGATGAACCCCAGCCTGACCGGACAGGAATAATTATTTACAAATGTTCCTATCCAGTCAAAGGGGGAGTAGGGAAAATAATCAGAATTTTTCAAAATCCTTATCCAGATCATCACCATGCTCATCATCACCAAAATCAAGGTTTATTCCCTGGGAACTATCCTGCTTCTTCACAGCAACAGTCTTTACAGAACGGGAAGCCGCAGGCAATGCTCTTTGCGGTGCACGTTTTGGGGCAACTCTTGCAGCTGATGCACTATAATGTCCCTCGTTAATCTTGAAGAAGGTCATAACTTCTTGCAGTGCCTGGGCCTGAGCCGATAATTCCTCGGAAGAGGAGGCCATTTCTTCAGCCACACTGGCATTTTGTTGAATAACCTGATCAAGTTGCTGAATAGCACTGTTGACCTGATCGGCACCGGTACGCTGTTCGTTACTGGCTGCAGTGATCTCCTGTACAAGATCTGCTGTCCTTTTCACATCCGGGGCGATAGTGTCGAGCAATACTCCGGCCTGTTCTGCAACCTGAACACTGGATGCAGAAAGATCACCAATTTCTGCTGCTGCAGACTGACTGCGTTCAGCAAGCTTACGAACTTCAGAGGCAACCACAGCAAAGCCCTTACCATGCTCTCCGGCTCTTGCTGCCTCAATGGCAGCATTCAAAGCAAGAAGGTTCGTTTGACGGGAAATTTCTTCAATGATAGAAATTTTCTCGGCAATATCCTTCATGGCCTGAACGGTATCTTTTACAGCCTTTCCACCCTCTTCTGCATCATCAGCAGTCTTCAAGGCTATTTTTTCGGTTTGTGCTGCGTTGTCAGCATTCTGATTAATATTAGCAGCCATTTCTTCCATGGAAGAAGAAATTTCTTCTGCCGAAGCCGCCTGCTCGGTTGCACCTTGTGACATTTCCTGGGCGCTGGAACTGAGTTGTTCACTCCCCGAGGCCACATTGTCGCCAGATTGCTTCACCTGCATCACAATACTGCGCAATTGCCCTGCCATATTGGTTAGATCTCCGGCAAGTTCACCAATTTCATCTTTCTGCTCAATATCCACCTTCACTTCCAAGTCACCTTCCGATACAGCTTTGGCAAATCCAACCCCTTTGATCAGCGGCTTGGCGATGGAAGAAGCAACCAACCAGGCAATCAGTGCTATTATAGCAGCCAGCACGATACCAGCGATAATGATTGACTTGATAAGACTCTTAATGGGCTTCATCACTTCAGCCTCATCAATCTCCGCCAGTAGTCCCCATTTGGTACCAAATATATCCACAGGAGTATAAGCAGACAACACTGCACTCCCATTATAATCAGCAACTATCTTCGCATCTGTTTTTCCTGCCACAACCTCTCTACCTGCCTCGGTATCAACGCCATTCTTTTCCACCGTTCCGGCAAAAGATGCGGCCACGGAGTGCCCCTGAGCGTCCAGAAAAGAATCTGAACGCATACGCATGTCAGGTCCAATAAGATAAGTTTCACCGGTTTCACCCATACCATCACGCTGCTGCATTATGGAATTAATGGCTTCAAGGGGTAATTGCAGGGCCACGATCAACTCTACTTCACCTTTATGGATGATTGGTTGCGCTACAAACGCTGCTGGAGCACCGTTGCTGGGAGCATAGGGTTCAAAATCAGCAAAACCAAATGTCTTGGTCTGCAGAACTTCTCGCGTTAATTTTCCAAGGTTGGAACTGGCATATTTACCATCCACCATATTGGTATTGTAATCTGCCTCCCTGGTGGCTGTATAAAAAACATGGCCGTCAGGATTCATAAGAAAAAGATCGTAATACCCGTAAAGTTCCTGATATTTTTTATAAAATTCATTACCATCAGCATCCACAGGACTAAAAGCCTCTGCCACATCAATCTCAGCTAGAATAACCCAGTCAAGCCCCATTATGTCCAGCGGTGCGGCAACTGATAATACGTGATTATTGTTATAATCAAGAATAATATCGGCCCTGTCTTCCCCCGCCAGAGCCCAGCGAACTGACTCTGTATCGACCTTCCCCTTTTCCGGGTTGGCAAAAGAGCCTTTCACACTGTGATGAACCGGATCAAGAAAAGAATCGGAACGCATCAATTTGTCCTGCCCCACAAGATATGCTTCACCGGTCTTCCCCAAACCAGTACGCTCTGCCATAATGGATTGTAGCTTATCCATTGGAATCTGTAGTACCACAACCCCCGTCTGCTCACCTTTGGAGAGTATGGGAGCGGCAAAAAAAGCGGCGGGCTCGTCGTTACTTGGAGCATAGGGAGAAAAGTCCTCCATGGTAATTTCACCTTTTCGCGCCTTTTGAAAGGCCCTTGCCAAACCGGAATCATTATAGGGACCATTAATAAGGTCAGTCTTATAATCAGCCTCCATGGCCTGGCTATGAACTACGATACCGTCCATATCAATGACAAAAAAATCATAATACCCGGTGGCCTTAACAAAACCGTCAATAATTGCTGCAAAACGAACATACTCCGGCGACTTGATACCAGTGGCCAGATACTCTTGATAATGATTCATCGCCTTGGTACAAATGGAACGACTCTGCTGAGCTCTGATATCCGTTTGCCATTGCTGGGCCAATAACTCAACGGCATGTTTTTTATTCACCTGAATCGCCTGCAGTTTGGAGTATGCTTCATCTTGCAGAGTATTGACAATTTCATTAAGAACGCCCATGTCACCTTGGCGTTCCATGAAAAACTTCTCCACCTGTACTTTTTTTATACCCCGAACCGATTGCAACTGATTATAGGAATTATGCAGCAGGGCATCCGTTGCACTCTTACTCGCATACCAGGCCACAATGGACAATGGGATAAGTCCCACCAATAGAAACAATGCAATCAGGCGCGGTTTAATTTTTATATTATTAATCTGCAGCATGTACCCAACCTCCGTTTATGTTGCTCTTGAAAAACATGAACAATTCTTCCTTTCTCATTACCTTCTTATTGCACCATTTCCATTTCAATCTCCATCTCCTGTCTCACGATATATTGGAGTTCCATGTCCTTCGTCCTCGTCACGAATCACCTTTTCAACGTTAAGTATCATAAAAAACTTTTCTCCTACCTTGCCAAGGCCATGGAGATACCTGGGTGGAACCCCGGTCCCCATTTCAGGATGCGCTTGCATATCTGCGGTAGCAATGTCGGCAACTTCCAGAACCTGGTCTGCCAGCACCCCCACCGAAATAGCTTCGTCCTCATCCGAGGCCTCGACCTCCACCACAATGATACAGGTACTTTCCGTATTCACCGTGGCCTCCATTCCAAACCTGATACGAACATCAGCCACCGGAACAACGGCTCCACGAAGGTTGATAACTCCCTTTAAGAAACTTACAGCACCGGGAACCCTGGCCACTGGGACATAATCCAGAACCTCCCGTACCATCTCAATGGGTACTCCAAATATTTCATCTGCCAGGCGAAAGGTGAGGAACTGTCCTCCCTTGATTGTACCTGAATCATCAATTTGCTTAACCATACTGACACTCCCGTTTTAACGGCTGATAGAGACTTTCACTTAACCTACGCTGCTATGGACGCCTGCAACTGCTGCCCCCTTGTCTCATCAATAAGGCTAGAAACATCAATAATGAGTGCCAGAGTACCATCGCCAAGAATGGTAGCTCCAGAAATTTCCTTAATGTCCCGATATAGATAACCAAGGTTTTTAATAACTGTCTGATGCTGTCCGATAACCTCATCCACAACAAACCCTACACGATGACCATCCATGCGGGTGACAACGATCTGCTCTACTTCGGAACGATCACCATGGATATCAAAATGACGTCTTAGATGGACATAAGGCACCATTTCCCCGCGAAGATTCACAAGATTACGACCTCGCTCGGCCCCGGCGTCTTCCTCTTCCAGTTCTACACATTCCTCAACAGATGCAAGGGGCAGGACATAACACTCATCGCCCACGCGGGTTAACAAGCCTTCGATGATTGCCAGTGTCAATGGAATCTTCAAGGTTACGGTGGTTCCCTCCCCTTTTTTGCTCTTCACATCAATGGAACCACGTAATTCTTCAATATTGGTACGCACCACATCCATGCCCACTCCCCGGCCGGATACACTGCTCACCACGGTGGCGGTAGAGAAACCAGCGGTGAAGATAAAAGCGTAGAGTTCCTGATCGGAAACCTCCGCATCCGCTTCCATAAGATTACGCTCCACAGCCTTTTTCCTGATCTTTTCTTTATCAATGCCTGCGCCATCATCTGTTACCCGAATAATGACGTGAGATCCCGAATGTTCGGCCTCAAGATGAATGGACCCTTCAGGGTCTTTACCCGCAGCAGTCCTGACCTCTGGCGGTTCCACACCGTGGTCCAAAGAGTTACGGATCAGATGCACCATGGGGTCGTTGAGTTTTTCGATAACTGTTTTGTCCAGTTCTGTTTCCGCACCGGCGGTGGTCATCACCACCTGACGACCAAGATCACGAGAGAGATCTCTTACTACACGTCTGAATTTGCTGAAGGTGGAACCAATGGGAACCATTCTGATATTCATGGTATTATCCCGTAGTTCAGCACTGAGTCGTTCCACTTCTTCTGCCAGAAAGAGCAGTTCCGGATCCTTACGGGTATCCGCCTCCTGGGTGAGACGTGCCTGCACGGTGACAAGCTCACCAACAAGGTTAACCAGTTGATCCAGTTTTGATGATGGCACCCGGATACTGGATTCCGTACTCGCCTTTTGCTTCGTCTGTACCTTGGTATTCGCCTTTTTCAGATGCTCCTGTTCCTGGAGAGCTGCACTTACTTTACTTTCTGAAATCAATCCTTTATCAACAAGGATCTCACCGATACATTTCTGGGAACTTAAGGCATCGGCCAACTGTTCCCTGCTGAGTTCTCCCCGCATAACCAGGATATCACCCAAGCGTTTAAACTGTTCTTCCGTATCTTCATCTCCATCACTATCATGATGTTCCACCAGCTCAATTTTCAACTCGGAATCGTCATCCACAAAGATAAAGACATCCTCAATGGCACCCTTTCCCTGATCAGTTGTCAGCAGGATATCCCAGCCAATATGAAACTGTTCCGGGTCAAGTTCAGTTAGAGGAGGGATCTCATCGTTCATGGCAACAATATTACATTCGCCAAGCTCCATTAAATCTTCCAGTAAATGACAGGGATTTGTTCCATTGGCAAACACATCCAGGGGCGGTTTATAACGGATTCGCCAGGTGCTTAGATGGTTTCCATTGTCGTCATCCTCGGCGGGCTCTTCTGTGGAGGGTGAAGGCACCGATGCATCAGGCTCACTTTGTGCTGAACCGGCAAGTGTCTGTAAAGCCGTTACGATTTTTTGTGCATCTTCTTCCGGCACTTCAGCGCACCCCTCTGTGGCCTCCTCCAGCATTCCCCGAATAATATCCCTGGCCCCCAGGGTTAGATCGATAAGTTCGGAACTTGCTTCCATATCACCGGATCGCACCTGGTCAAAGACAGTTTCAACTTCATGGGTAAAGGAAGATACCCGGTCAAAACCAAACATGGCTCCGGATCCTTTAATGGTATGAAGGGCACGAAATACGCTGCCGACCAGTTCTATATCATCTGGGGACTCTTCGAGTTCCAGCAGAGACTCCTCCAGCTGCTCCAGGAGTTCTGCCGCCTCCTCCAGAAAGACTTCTCTGCCCGCATCAAGACCTTGACTTTCGCTCATATTCCTTCTCTATTTATAAAAGTTTAATCAGGTGGCGCAGCCACAA
>JAOZLI010000045.1:8886-12309 GCA_029934915.1 Desulfocapsa sp.
TTCGCTCATATTCCTTCTCTATTTATAAAAGTTTAATCAGGTGGCGCAGCCACAAAAATACGCACTTTCAACTTTCCCTAACGCATAACCTTCTTCACAACCCCGAGTAACTGATCTGGCTTAAAGGGTTTTACAATCCAGCCCGTTGCGCCGGCAGACTTCCCGGCCTGCTTTTTCTCGGCCTGTGACTCCGTGGTCAGCATCACAATTGGAATGAATTTAGTCTTTGGATTTGCTCGTACCTTTTTGATAAAACCAATCCCGTCAAGGTTTGGCATATTCAAGTCAGTAATGACCATTCCGACATCAGCAGTCATCTTGGCCAGGCCATCGACACCATCCACGGCTTCTATGACATCATAGCCTGCACCCTTAAGTGTAAAGCTTACCATCTGACGAATACTGGCACTGTCATCTACTGTTAAAATTGTCTTTCCCATTAATCACTCCTATAGTTCTGATGCGAGTAAACTCGCAGGACTATTAGGCTGTAGGATTTTACAGTCTTCAGCCTAAAAACCTATTATTTCTCAACATGAAACCCTGGCATTTCCCCACAGACAGGTTGCCTTAAGCCCCTCGGGGCAACCCAACTGTTTACAATATCCTGCCTTACTCAACAGCTCACCGACAACCTCACCCGGTTCATACAACGTAATTTTTTTACCTGACATCGCACATTCACGATGAGCAGCACAGATAATCTGGATCAGGGAAACATCAACAGACTCAACATCCTGCAGATTCAAATGAAGCGTATCCACGTTCTCAAGCGCTTCAAGCAAGACATCCTTGTTTTCCCTGGCACAGGCCATGGTTAAATCTCCCCAAAGAGACAAGGTTCCCTCCCTGCCAGCCTCTGTTTTTTCTGTTTTCAACTCATGCTTCATCTGCAAGCCTCCCTAACTAAAAAAGTTCCACATTATCATCAAACTCCTGTTCCTTCTTCTTCTCGCCCTCAGTCTCCTCTTCAGGATCATCGTCGAACAACTCAACACCGTCATCATCATCGAACATTTCAAAGCCATCATCATCGCCGAACATCTCAAAATCACCTGAGTCCGAATCTTCTTCTACATGTGCGTTGCCAGCCACCTGTGCATGAATGGAACGCTCACGATCCATGACATATTTTTCTGACAGCTTCTCCATCATCTTTTCAACTTCAGGGTTTTTTTGTGTAAATTGAGGATATTTTTCTTCTATCTGTTCGATAACATCGCAGATAATCTCCCAATTATGTCCAATTCGATCTCCCATAATTACCGGGAACCGTATTCCCGGAACAAGCTTATTTATCCGGGAAGAAAGATCCCGACTGTCTCGTCCCATTTTCTGGGCAAGAGTGCTGACCTCCTGCATGGAGGAGAGAATTGTTCCGGTGAGGGTTTTGGCCTGTTCAATCATGGTATCAATTGCTTCCCGGTTCTGATTCAGATCCGTTGCAAATTCTACCTGTTTCTCTGTTCGTTCCATAATATCCTGCAGCATGCCTATGGACTCGGTTGCACCGGTTCTTGTTTCTTTGGAAAGGTCACTGAGTTCCTGCGCCAGGACAGTCAGTGTTCTTCCGGCATCCCCGGTTCTGATTGCCTCAACCATGGCATTAATGGCGAGTATCTTGACATCAAAGGCAATTCCTTCGAGCTTTTGCACAAACTCCCCGATTCCGGAGACGTCGTCATACACACCTTTACTGACTTCAGCAGCATGCTTGACCACCTGCAGGGCGCTGTTCAGAGAAATAACTATATTTTCTATTTCCTCTTCAAGTTTGTTCACTACCGATTTATTGCTGCCGCTACCATCCATTTCCAGCAACGTTCCAGCATCTTCAGCCTGTATACTGGACTGTTCCATAGTCGTTCGCAATCCTGTTTCAATCTGTTGCTTCGCTGTCAGGATCTGCTCGTATATCGAATTGAGATGAGCCGCCTGTATATTCAATATGCCGTACACTTCGAGAGCATCCCGTTCGTTATTTCCTGCCAGGCTCCCATCTGCATCAATCTTTATTTTCTCGCGGCTATCGAGTAACGCCTTGGCAACATTTTCCAGCTGCTGACGAGAGATATCGTGAAACTGCATGGCCATAACCACTTCACCGATCCCTTGCGTCATAACAGTGGAACGTTCCTTGATTCCAAAGGCCAGGGTCTCCGCTTTACTGCCCACATCTTCCAGAGCATCAAGAATATTATGAATTGCCTGCTCTCCGTCGCCGCCATACTGATTATCACTACCTTTAAGGGCATGTATTGAGGCATTAATATCCCGTACAACTCCATCTGTTTTATCATTACAATACTTACAATTGTCGTGAACCAATTTGGAAATATCCGCCACTTCTTCGGCCAGGATCTTAAAGCCTTCTTTTGTCTTCTCATCCCGGGAACTTTCAACTTTAACATTCACTCCCACCACCTTGAAGGTTTTGCCAATCCCAACAAGATCCTGGACAGGTTTTCTTAGTTTCTGAACCTCCTGTAAAATAGCCACCAAAAGGTGTTCACCCTCATTGAGGGAATTGATTGTGGTTTGTACCTGGTTCCCTACATCATTAAAAATAGTTCTTGTTTCCTCAATAAAAGAAACATCCTGAGCCGATTCATCCTCGGCCCGAAAACTCGACAAAGCAGTAAGTTTCAAGGCCTCGGCTGTCATCGTAAAACAGGTATCGGCAAGTTTATGGAGATTTTCTCCAATACCAAGAAATTCCTGTTCAGTGTCAGGACCTAAGGAATGCAATTCATCGGCACAGGTTTCGAGCAGGCGGAGTGTGTTACTGTTTTTAGTAATCATATTTATCTCACAAGCCTCACGGTGAAAGTGGAGCATTGCTGGGGGAAATGTTCAACATCTTGTGGATAACTGCACAGATCTGGTTTGGATCACAATCTCCAACACTGAGATAACGGGGACGGAGGAGATGTGCTTTGGCCAAGGCTTCTTCTTCGAATCGAGCCAGGAGGATGACAAGTCGAACATCATCAAACAGAAAACGAAGTGTCAGTAACTCATCCAATTCGCTGGTCGTTTCTATAGCCATAATGATCAGATCGTCATTTCTGATTGCCTGGCCAAGGTGTGTAGAAGAAAATTCACTGACGGTAGATATCGTAACGATGTGCCCGGCGGGAAACTGTTCTTCCACCAGATTACGTAACGTGCAGCCGGTTTCATAGAGTTTTGAGGTATAGAAAAAAATATTCATAACCGTTCTGTGCTCCTGGAATATTGGTACTGTCTTCTTGTTGCTCATTTACAGACAGCAATTGTTATGCCAGGACTCGCTTCTATTATTTGTTCTATAAAAGCAGACTGTTATTTTTTAGAGAGGGAACAGGGAAATGCTTTGAGCAGAATAAACTGTCAGTAGAAATGGACACTGTCAGCAAAAGTTTACAGTTGCTGGAAGATGAA
>JAOZLI010000589.1 GCA_029934915.1 Desulfocapsa sp.
TTTTTTCCATCTAAACCGTTGGTCACACTATGGGTTTTCCCAAAGCTGTCTTCAAAGTAATTGAAACAAAAGATTGTCCGCTCTATGCCTACGGTGATCTTTTTGCCGTTGCAGGCATTACCATCTCCATGGCCTCCAGTGAAGAAAACACTTTTGTGACTACCACCATCATCCATTCTCCTGTAGACAAAGAAAAATGCAAAATATTAAGTGGCGATCTCACCAAGATCATCATTCAATACGAGCGAGCGAACAAAATTCCCGTCTGTATGGTAGATTGCAGTGGCTGTTCTGGCTCACTTCGTCTCGAATATGCAAAAGAACTGACACTCACTGAGAGTGGGGACGTTGATGCGCATGATGGAGAATTGCTCTCCATGATCCATATTATTTCTGATTTTTCTTTTTTCAAAAACATAGAACCTTCCAACCTGGAAAAAGTGGTCAAATTCTTCAAACTGGACAAGCTTGACAAGGGAGATATTATTATTCGTAAAGGTGATCCCGGCGGTAATTTTTATATTATAGCCTCTGGTGCCGTCAATGTGATCAATGACCGTGGAATGTCTATTTCCACATTAACAAAAGGCGACGTGTTTGGAGAAATGAGCCTCATCTGTAATGACTCTGCCGGTGCTACTATTCAGGTGACAGAGCCTTCTTCTATTCTTCATATCGACAGAAAAAATTTCCAGAAAATCCTTGAACAATATCCTGCCATCCAACTCTACTTTACCCGATTGATGGCCAAGCGACTGACGAAATCCAATACGATTCGTACCAAAGATCTATCCTCCGGTATGATCGGGAACCTTGCTGAAATCCCTGCTGAAGCCCTGTTTCAAACACTGAATATGAATAATAAAACAGGAATTTTAACCATCAGTGAGTTGCAAAAAGGGACTGCCCGTTTTTCTTTTCGCCAGGGTTCACTTATTAAAGCCAAATACGATTCCCTGGATGGCGAAGCAGCATTTTACGAGATTCTGAAGGAGTCGGATGGCAGATTCAGATTCACCCCCGGTATTCCGCCTGAAGACGTTGAAGTCCCGGA
>JAOZLI010000257.1 GCA_029934915.1 Desulfocapsa sp.
CATTCAGTGTTTATTTTTCAGGGAGATCATACGCAGCAGGAGTTGTTGAAGCAGTTTATCAAGGGAAAACATGAGATGTTTGCCCAGAGAGGGCATAGTTACTGGCGCTCGGAACAGATTATTAAGCCTTTGGCAGAGCTAGTGGAAAAGGGTGACGTCAGTGCTGACGATCTTGCCGGAAAGCAACGTTTTATGAGTCTTGGTTCCTGTGGTGGCATTCGGGCATATTCCGAGATTGCCAAATTGTTTAACCATAATGTGGATATCCTGGCAACCGTGGGTACGGGCAAGGCTGTGGTTAATAATCCCTATAATCAGTTTTTGTTTGAGGCCGTGGCAGCTGCCACCAATGAACTCAGTTGGGATGATGTGGCAGAGAAGTCTGCCAGAATCTTTAAGCAGGGTTTGGGGGAGGATTATTTGCAGCCCGGATCGTTGCCTGCTATTTTGCATAAAATTATGGATCAGGGTTCTAAAGAAAATGGCACTGATTAAACGAACAGAATTACCCGATCTGGACAAGCAGATTTATCTTTTCTTTGGTGATCGTTATCTCTGCCGGGAAGCAGCAGATGCATTGCAGACACGTTTGCTCTCGGGAGAGAGTGCAACCGGCACAGTGAACTCCATTGATGGAGATAATGAAGATAGTGGTAAGACTCTTGGTCAGTTGCTGAATTTTTCAATTTTTCCTGGAAAACAGATCTTTCGGGTGATCGATACCAGGTTATTTCACTCCAAGAACGTAGGGCCTGCTATCTGGGAACGGATAGAGCGTGCTAAAAGTGACGGTAAGGAGACAACATGCCGCAGGCAGTTGCTTGCTTTAGTGGCTTTGGGTGGTCTTGAGGCAGGGGAATCGCTGGCAGATTTGAGTGCTGGACAGTGGAAGGCTGCTTTTGGTTTTGCAAAACCTGCCGGTGATTTGTCCTGGACGGATGAATCTTTAGCCACAGCTGCACCATCCAAAAAACAGGCCGGTGGTGCCGGGATGGCAGGCAGGTATATTGATGCCTTTACAAAAGGTGTGGCACCTCAAAATTTGCTGATCCTGAGCGCCGAATCCGTTGATAAACGGACCCGGTTTTTTAAGTTTATCGAAAAAGAGGGTGTGGTAATCGATTGTGCCGTTGCTACCGGAGCAAGTGCTGCTGCGCAAAAGGGGCAGAAAGAGGTGCTGCGGCAGATGGTCATGAAGACCTTGGCCGGTTTTCAAAAAAAGATTCAGCCTCGCGCTTTAGAGCAACTTTTTGAACGGGTGGGGTTTCACCCGGTGGCAGTGAGTATGGAGGCAGAAAAACTTGCCCTGTATATAGGTGACAGGGATACTATCACCGTGGAAGATCTGGAACTCATGGTGGGCAGAACCCGGGAAGATGCTCTGTTTGAACTGACCGATGCTTTTGGAAAGAGGCAGGGTGCGAGAACACTGGTTCTGCTGAACAGGCTACAGGAAAACGGCATGCATGGTTTGCAGATCCTGGCCACCATGCGCAATTATTTACGTAAAATGTTAATTTTTAAATCTTTACAGTTGCAGCCAGCGCCAGTGTATTATGCTGGCATGAACGCGAATCAGTTTCAGAATGAGTATCTGCCAGCCTTAAAAAAAAGGGAAGAGTGGAAGGACATGCTTAAAGGACATCCCTATGCTGTTTTTATGTCTTTTAGTAAAGCTCATGATTTCTCCTGCTCGGTGTTGAAAGACTGGCTGGCCCTGCTTTTACGGGCTGAGTTTCGTATGAAGGGGTCTCCTCTTGCTGCAGATCTTGTTTTAGAGGAGTTGTTTTTGACCTTGCTTGCTGCAAAACGTCAGGCTGGTTGAATTTGTGGAAAATTAGTGGCACCGTAAAAGACAGGAATCACCATGAAGAGCATGAAGAACATGAAGTTAAAAGACTGATTTATTGTTGTTATACTTCATCCATGCTGCACAGAACAATACGTTAGGATAAAACGCAGGACAAGAGAAAATAACCAATGAGTGAACGAAAAGGATCAACAGCAACGAAGGACAGGGATAAGGTTCAGGAACCACCCCTGTACAAGGTATTGCTGCACAACGATGATTACACTTCCATGGAATTTGTGATATCTGTTTTGGAGAAAGTTTTTAGAAAAAGTACTTCTGAGGCCACTAGAGTTATGTTGAATGTCCATCAGGAAGGTGTTGGGGTGGCCGGTATTTATACCCGTGAAATATGTGAAACAAAAGTTGTTATTGTGCATGACCTGGCCCGTAAGAGTGAGTATCCGTTACGTTGCAGCATAGAACAGGTCTAGAAGCGGGTGAGCCCGCAAGGCTATTAGACTGAAGGCATAGCCTACAGCCTGAAAAGCTATAAGAAAGTTTGTAGGTAAGGCACTAATAGAGTAGAGAATACATTATGATAAGCAAAGCATTGGAAACAGCCCTGGTTCGGGCCATTCATGAAGCAAAAGAACATCACCATGAGTATGTCACTGTGGAGCATATGCTCTATGGCCTGCTCCATGATGAACTGGCTGGTTATATTATTAGTGAATGTGGCGGATCCACTGTGAATCTCAAAAATCGCCTGGAAACGTTTTTCACCGGCGAGCTTCCTGTTATTAATAAACCGGAGGCAGGGGAGCCAGCGCAGACCGTTGCCTTTAATCGTGTCTTACAGCGAGCCGTTGCCCATGTACAGAGTTGTGGAAAGAGAGAAGTGGATAGCAGTGATGTTCTGGTTTCCATCTTTGCTGAAGCTGAATCCCATGCCGTGTATTTCTTAGGTTCCGAAGGGCTTGGGCGTATGTCTGTTGTCGATTTTATATCGCATTCACTGCCTGACAATCTCCAGAAAGAACCATTTCCTAAAGCTCCTGACAGGGCAGCTCAGGAAGAGCAGAAAAAGGCAGAAAAAGATGCTAAAATTCTGCAGGAGTTCACCGTCAATTATGCAAAATATGCTGCTGATGGAAAGCTCGATCCACTGATAGGCCGAAAACGTGAAGTGAATCGAATGATGCAGGTGTTATGTCGGCGAAAAAAGAATAATCCTATTCTTGTGGGTGAGCCGGGTGTTGGTAAAACTGCCATTGCAGAAGGGCTTGCCCTGCTGATTGATGCCGATGCAAAGGCACGGGCAGCAGATGAAAAAGCACTGGTTCCCGATTTGTTGCAGGATGTTGAAATTCATCTGCTTGATATGGGGAATATGGTGGCGGGTACCAAGTACCGCGGGGATTTTGAAAAACGGATCAAAGGCGTGATATCTGCCGTTGAAAACAAAAAAAATGCTATTCTTTTTATAGATGAAATGCATACCATCGTTGGTGCCGGAGCCACGAGCGGTGGTTCCATGGATGCTTCTAATTTACTGAAACCCGCTTTGCAGGCAGGAACGCTGCGTTGTATCGGCTCCACCACCTATGAAGAGTATAAAAATCATATAGAAAAAGATAGGGCTCTTTCCCGCAGATTTCAGAAAATTGATATAGAAGAACCTAATGTGGACGATACACGCAGGATACTTGCCGGGTTGCAGTCCCGTTACGAAGAACATCATCAAATCAGCTACTCAAAAGCTGCAATGAAGGCAACTGCAGAACTGGCTGACAGGTACATTAACGATCGTTTTATGCCGGATAAGGCCATTGATGTCATGGATGAAGTTGGATCTGCTTTTCGTATGGCCGGTAAATTTGGAAAGGTGGTGAAGGTTCGGGATGTGGAGAAGATTGTCTCTCGTATGGCAAGGGTTCCCGCTAAAAGCGGAAGCAGTGCGGAAATGTCTTCTTTAAAGGGGCTCAGTGCTTCTATGGGGAAGGTGATCTTTGGGCAGGATGATGCCAT
Organism: Desulfocapsa sp.; assembly: GCA_029934915.1. Taxonomy (GTDB): domain Bacteria; phylum Desulfobacterota; class Desulfobulbia; order Desulfobulbales; family Desulfocapsaceae; genus Desulfocapsa. Next base: position 3,821 of record JAOZLI010000257.1, read on the forward strand.
TGAGGCCATGGTGACAGCAGTGAAACGATCCCGGGCGGGGCTTGGTAATCCTGATAGTCCCACCGGA
>JAOZLI010000590.1 GCA_029934915.1 Desulfocapsa sp.
AAGACAGAAATTGAGATTCCTGTTTTTGTGCAGGTGGAACGTATTCTTCATATGGATTTAAAATGGACGGTAAGTACCAGAATTATGCGTAAAAGTCAGGGCATGGTTATTGCGCTTAATATTCCACTTCTCCCTGGAGAACATGTTACAAGTGATGGCATACATGTCATAAACAAAGAGGCACGCATTACCATGGGGCCGGACAGCCAGGTTCTCAGCTATCACTCTTCATTAGAATCCGTGGACAAGCTTACACTTACCGCAACAGACACCTCTTCCTGGAGCGAAGTCTGGTTTCTTGATGTCAGCCCCATATGGCATGTGGAGACAAAAGGATTGCCTGAAATTAATCAAACCGATCCTGCAGGTAAACGGTATCCAGAATTTCACCCATATCCTGGTGAAACACTGCAGCTTGCTATCAGCAAACCTGATGGAGTTCCAGGTCCAACGATGACCATTAGCAAAAGTAAACTCCTGGTAAAACCCGGGCACAGGGCAACGGAAACAAGCCTTCGGTTCTCTCTCACCGCCAGCCGTGGCATGCAACATAGTATTCAACTTCCTGAAGGGATCGATCTGCAGAAAAGTCTTATCAATAATAAGGAAATCCCTCTGCAACTCGTGCAAAACCGTCTTACCCTGCCCATTCACCCGGGGCAGCAGAATGTGGAAATATCCTGGCGCAGTGAAGGAAAATTAAGTAGTAGAACAGAGACAGAACGAATAGATCTTGGAGTGGAAAGTGTCAACAGTTCCATAGAGATGCAGGTTCCGAGCTCTCGATGGATTCTTTTTGCTGGTGGTCCTCGCGTAGGACCTGCAGTTCTTTTCTGGGGGGAATTACTGGTTTTGATTCTGGTAGCCATCGGTCTTGGCAGAACCACCCTGACTCCGCTCTCCACCCTGCAGTGGCTGTTACTGAGTATTGGCCTCAGCCAGATTCCCGTGGCCATGGCAGCCATTGTGGTTGGCTGGCTGCTTCTTCTTGGAGTAAGAAAAAAACAGGGCAATGAGATCAAGCATATTGTCGGCTTTAATCTCTTTCAGGT
>JAOZLI010000258.1:0-1724 GCA_029934915.1 Desulfocapsa sp.
ATTCTTACCATCCAGGGAAATGTCAAGGAGATGTCCACTTCCTCGACACAACTTTCTACACTTGCCAGTGGGATGAAATCAGGTGCCGAATCAACTTCCGAACGCACCAATACAGTGGCCGCAGCAGCAGAAGAGATGAGCGTAAATATGAACTCGGTTGCAGCAGCGAGTGAAGAGGCATCCACCAATGTAAACATGGTAGCAGTTGCCACTGAAGAGATGACAACAACCATTGCTGAAATTTCTACAAACACAGAACAGGCAAGTAGTATAACTGCCTCTGCTGTTGAACAGGCAAAGAGTGCAACAACTAAAGTGAATGTTCTTGGCAAAGCTGCAAATGAGGTCAGTAAAGTAACTGAAGTGATATCTGAGATATCAGAACAGACAAATCTCCTGGCTCTCAATGCTACTATTGAGGCCGCACGAGCAGGTGAGGCAGGAAAAGGATTTGCTGTTGTTGCCAATGAAATAAAAGAACTGGCACGGCAGACATCAGATGCTACCCAGCAAATCAAACAACAGATAGAAGGGATACAAACTTCCACAAACGAGACTGTAACCGAAATTCAGGATATCACAGAGGTAATTAATAAGGTTAACGAGATTGTAGCAACCATTACGACGGCTATTGACGAGCAGGCTGCAACCACTGGTGAGATTGGTACTAATGTATCCCAGGCGGCTCTGGGAATTGAAGAAGTAAATGAAAATGTGGCACAGGCATCTGCTGTGGCAGGAGAGATTGCCGCAGATATTAATCAAGTAAGCTCTGTTACTGAAGACATAACCAAGAGTTCTCTGGAGGTCAATGCCAGTTCAGACGACCTATCTAATATTGCTAATAAAATTCAGGAATTGATGAGTAAATTTAAAGTATAAGAATTTTAAAATATCTATATACAGGTATCTGTCGATCCACAAACCTGATTGCGGCCCTGTGCTTTTGCAGCATATAATGCCTGATCAGCTGCCCTTAAAAGTTCCCCGGGATCTTGTTTGCTGTCTGGTATTATGGACGCTACTCCCAGGCTCATAGTTACCAGAGGTAAAACAGGGGAAGAAGAATGTTCAATTTGTAATTCTGTCAATGCCTTGCAGATGTTTGTGGCAATAAACTCTCCTCCTGCTGTATTCGTACTTGGCAACAGGAGAACGAATTCCTCTCCTCCATATCGACTGACAAAATCTGCAGGACGCTTTAGGGACTCTTTGAGCAGGCGGGCAACTCCTTTTAAGCAGACATCTCCCTGATCATGGCCATAGGTATCATTATAAAGCTTGAAGTGATCAAGATCACACATAATCATGGTCAGTGGTTCCTGTTGGCGATGCAGGCGTTTCCATTCCTGCTTCAGAGTATGATCAAAGCTCCGTCGGTTTGCTATCCCGGTTAGTGGATCCGTCAGACTGCTTTCTTCCAACTGTGTATTCGCTTCCAGTAGTGCCTCAGTCTGCGATCCTATCTGAACCACCAACCTGTCAAAGGTTCTGGCCAGAATACCGATATCATCTTTTCGATCCATACCGGTTTGTCTGCTATAATCCTGTGTTTTAATGACAGAACGAACATGAACAGTTAATCTATGAACAGGGTTGAGTATGATTCGATTGAGTAAAAAAAGAAGCAGAATAAGGAGTATCAGGGCACCGATTATAGAAAAAATCATAGCTTCCCTGATAAGTCTTAGTCCTTGCTTACTTATTTTTCTTGGGTAGGTTGT
>JAOZLI010000258.1:1824-3881 GCA_029934915.1 Desulfocapsa sp.
AAAATTCAAATAATGCAGACCAAGGTTTTCAACGATATCACCCACGAGATTGCTTTGTTCAAAATTATTATCTCCGGTCTGGATAAAAACAACAGTATCATCCCAAACAGCCCAATCAAGAGTAAGAACATCAAGTGCCTTGATTTCACGCTCTATGCTGTTACTGATTCGTTGAATATTTTGTTGTGCCTCCTGCTCTTCCAGATTTATGAAACCGGGAAAAATAAGATAACGAAGCACCACAAATAAACCAACGCAGGCGAGCAGAATAACAAGAAGGCCTACTTTAATCGTATTGCGTTCAAGTCTGCGAAAAGGGAGTTTTTTAAATATCATCTTCATCGGGAAAGCCACTGTGCGTTACCTGAGAACTGTATAAATTAGCTGCAGCAAGGGTAAGGGCAATAACAGAAGGACCAATAATAAGTCCCCAAAAACCAAAACTTGCTATTCCTGCCAAAATGGAAAGCAGGATCAAGACTTCGTTCATTGTATATTCAAAACCAAATATTTTTTTCAGGTACCCAATGAAAATTATACGTAAAATATTATCTATGAAAAATCCCATAACCCCCCAGGCAATAATCAGGATAATCACAATATTCATATAATTTCCAGCAACAAGCTCAAGAGCTATAACCGGGATATAAACAAGAGCAGCCCCTATTATAGGAATAACGGAACAAAAACCTGCCAGGACACCAAGATAAAATGCGTTATATCCACCAATACCAGTCATTAACAATCCAAATGCTATCCCCTGGGCCAACATGTTAAAAAGAGTTCCATAAAAAACGACAGCAACAGTACCTGTGCATTCGCGGTAAAGATATTTTTCATCCTCAAAACTGGTGGGCATTAGCCGGGCAGCAAAGGACAGAATCTGACGACCATTAAGATTGAACAGAAAGTAAAAAATCATAATCCAGACAATTTGCACAACCAGGCTACCGGCACCAGAGGCAACACCATTCACTGTTTTATAAACAGCCTCCATGGAGACATTTTTCAGTATAGAGAACCCTTCTGTTTTTAAATTATCAAGAAAATTGTGCAGAACGGGAATAGAGTCGCTGAAGGCTACTACTTTAGTAAACAACTGCATGGTCACATCTTTGATATGATCAAGATCAACCCCGGACATCTGGGTATAGGTTTGTGATATAAAATAGACAAGTGGTGCAAAAATGAGGGAAAGAAAACCGATGGTCAGGAGGATAGAACTTATCAAGCAACTCTGTTTTTGGATAAACTTAGGCAGACTGTTCTTTTTAAAAAAAGCATCCAGTGCAATATAGCCGTGACTGGTACAGAGGGAGAGCACTGCAGCAACGAGAATATAGTGGAGATAAGAAGAGAAAATATAAAGGGAAGCTGCAACAAGAAACAGAGTTAAATAGGAGAGAAATCGAACGCCTTCATCAGCTTCTGGTTTCATATGTTATTCCACTTTAAGTTCTCGGGTAAGCAGGTCTGTTACTGCTGTTGCACAATCTTTATCTTTATAAAGGATTTGATATACCTGATCAAGAATGGGCATATCAATTTTCATCTGTTTCATCAAACCATGGACAGATTTGGTGGTTTTTACACCTTCGGCCACCATTTCCATTTCATCCAGAACCTGTGGTAATTTTTTTCCTTCACCGAGTTTTAAACCAACTGTTCTATTTCGACTGAGATCACCAGTACAGGTAAGAACCAGATCACCAATACCTGAAAGGCCAGCAAAGGTAACTGCGTCAGCGCCCATAGCTACACCCATGCGGGTAATCTCTGCAAGACCTCTGGTTATAAGGGCTGCACGGCTGTTTAATCCATATCCCAGAGCATCGGCTATTCCTGCTGCTATGGCCACGATATTTTTCAGTGCTGCGCTTATCTCAAGACCTATCATATCCTGTGCAGCATAGACTCTGAAAAGTTCGGTTCCAAAAACAGTTTGTAAAAATTGTGCATCTTCAAGCTTTGCACAACCAAGGGTTACCAGAGTGGGTAATCCTTGGGCAACCTCTTTGGCAAAAGAGGGCCCTGAAAGCACAGAAAGGGTTATATTT
>JAOZLI010000591.1 GCA_029934915.1 Desulfocapsa sp.
CCCATCATTTACCGAAAATAGGTTGACTTTACAAGAGAGGATGATGTATTCAAGAAAGTATCTGATTAGTTATAAATAAAATAATAGGTTACCAGGGTATTTATTTATGCGGAGTTGTAAAACTTTTTTTTACGTATCGTATCTTTTGTCCTTTCTCTTTTTTTCAGCCACTTCCCAGGCTGCAGACGGCTTGATTAACGATGTGAGTTTCCATACAAATTCAGGTATCAGCGAATCTGTGGTTTTTCATCTGAATGGCTCTTATCTACCTAAGGCCTTTGCCATGAAAGGAGAAAACCCAAGGGTCGTCTTTGATTTTATGGATACACAGTTATCGCGCCAGGTTCCCTCAGCCATTGTGGCTGGTGGAGTTATGGTGAAAAAAATTCGCCTGGGTCGTTACAGTGAGAAAACCCGTGTGGTTCTCGATCTTGCCACTGGTGGAGAGTTTAATTTTGATCAGGATTTTGATGAAGCAAATAATATTTTGACCATTGTTCTCTATTCCACAGAGTACCCGCCAAAGCATGAGGAAGCTGTCGAGGAGGTTGTGGAGGTTACGGAAGCTACAGAGATATCAGCGGTTACAGAGCCTGCTGAAACTGTTGAGGCAGAGGAGGTCGTGGCGCCATTTGAGGCGTTGCTTGCCGATGTTTCATTTAAGGATACATCCAATAAAGGAGAAATGATTCTCTTTAAATTGAATGGCTTTCATCCTCCCGAGGTAAGTGGAGAAGAAAAGGGTGCACCAAAGGTTACCTGTACATTCAAAGAGACGATGTTAGGTCCTGAAGTTGTGGCTGTGCAGCAGACTGATGGCGAATTTGTTAAAAAAATCAATGTGGTTAAAGCTGATGGCGATAGTCCACTTCGTGTAATAATCGAGCTCGTCGCCAATAAAAATTATGACTTGCAACAGGTGTTTTTTAAGGAAGACAATCTTTTTGTTATTATCGTCAATTCCTATGATGCTATGATGGCTGTACCGGATGAAAACTAATGTGAATATGTTGGAACGTAGGGTTGATATTACCCTTAAAAGGGGACAGA
>JAOZLI010000259.1 GCA_029934915.1 Desulfocapsa sp.
TCACGGTTTGGTTTGGGGGATAAGCAGTTTCCAGTCTGTTTTAGGTGCTTTTTTGTCTGTACCGAGTCTGCTTGTGCACTGTTTGGTAAAACATCGTTGTTCTTTTACCATCTGATCAGGGCAGTAGAGCTTGACCATGTTTCCTGTATTTTCATTGGGATTTTTGGTGTTGTGCTGAAGGATCATATGTATCTTCGTGCCATCGCTGCTGGTGAATTTCCATTTCCAGACATGAAGAATGCCGAAGGAATCACCCTTCCATTCGTGAGGCTTCCCGTACTTTTTCTTGTATTTTTTGAGCAGTGTTTTGAAAAATTTCTTGCTGGGGTCTTTGTATTTAAGCTTTATCTTTACGATTTCCCCTGGTGAATCGCAGATTCCATAGGAAATAATTCCCTTGTCAAAGCCATTCCAGTCGTAAACAACCACTTCTTTAAGAAAGTTGGAATACTCGATGTCAGGGTAGTCCGTAACGTCGCTTCCAAGAACAAAACCACCAACTGTAATAGGTATTTCTTTGGCAAAAGACAGTGCCGGCAGGATTAAGAATACGCTAAGTATCAATAGGGTGATGTGTAATTGTACTTTTCTCACATGTAAGTCCTGTAGTAACGGTGGTGCAAAAAAAGAATATCGAAGACCAATGCTCTATACTCTACCTCTTTGTATCACGTACTATACCCAGAAACCAGAGGAAAAACAGTGATTAAATTTTTTTACAGACCGTGACAATTCCACTCAATAATGTATAGTTATTGAATTATCCACTGTTTATCAAAAAACAATTCAGGCAGGTATGACCAGGAACGCAGAAAAAAACATTCGCATCACTGAGCGGTCGTTATTTTACTGGATCCTCAGGCGACACCGTTCCATGCAGTTGTTTCTGTTGTCTATCATTGTTGTGAATCTGTTTTTTAAGGTCTTTCCCCTTGAGATGCAGAAACGTATTATCAACGAGGCGATTTACCTTAAAGACATCGAGCTGTTGTATCTGTATTGCGGTTTGTATATCGGGGCTGTATTTATTTCCGGCCTGTTAAAATATGCGACCAATGTTTTACAAGTCTATATAGGGCAGAAAATCCTGGTGGAGATGCGTGAGGAACTCTATCAGCATGTTCTGCAACTGCCCCTGCAGTTTTACCGTAAAATGCAGCCAGGAACAGTAATTTCTGCAATGACTGCAGAGTTGAATGCCATCGGTTTTTTCTTAGGTGGTGCCATTGCCATTCCCATCACCAGTGTCCTTACCTTTGTTGTTTTTCTCGTTTTTATGTTTAATCTTAATCCCCTGCTGGCAATGTTGAGTATGGGGATATATCCCTTTGAAGTTATTGTTATTCCCTGGTTGCAGAAAAAATATAACAAACTGAACAAAGAACGTGTTCGCACCACACGGGAAATGGCTAACGTGGTCAATGAGTCCATCTCAGGGATTCATGAAATCCATGGTAATGATAGTTATGCTCTTGAGGGAAAGAAACTTTCGACCTTTATCAGTCGCTTGTACAGCTTGATGAAAAAGCTGTTTCTTGTGAAGTATGCAATCAAATTTGCCAATAATTTCTTTCAATCTCTTGGCCCGTTTATTCTTTTCCTGGTGGGTGGTTATATGGCCATTCATGGACAGTTTACCCTGGGTGCACTGGTGGCCTTTCTGTCTGCCTACGAAAAGGTGTATGATCCCTGGAAAGAATTGATCGAGTATTATCAGAGTTATCAGGATGCTCAGATCCGTTATTCCCAGATCATGAAACTCTTTGATCTGGATCCTCCCTACCTCTTGTTGCCATCTGGGCGTGAGCCTTATTCGTTGGCCGGGAATATTAAACTCAACAATGTCTCCTATACTGTGCCCAGTGGGGTCAGGTTACTTGAAGATATTGATCTTGAAATTAAACAAAATGAACAGATAGCCCTGGTGGGATTTTCAGGATCAGGGAAGTCTACTCTTGCCTTGCTTATTGCCCAGCTATACACTGTAAGTCAGGGGGATATCTGCATTGATGGGCATAGGATTGAATCCTTGAGTAAGCGTGATATAGGCCGAAATGTGGCTATGATTGCTCAGCAGCCCTTTATATTCTCCGGTACAATTGCTGACAATCTCTTCTACGGGGTACAGGCCGTGGAGGAAGGCACTAGTCTGCCAGACAGAGAGCAAGCGCAGGCTGTGATCAGGGCCGTCGGGCTTGAAGACGATATTCTTCGCTTTGGATTACAGGCCGTTTTAACGCCCGCAGAGTGTAAACCATTTCGGAGCAAACTGTTGCGTATGCGACAGATCGTTCAGACTACACTGCGAAAGGAGTTTGAGCCTGCCATTGAGTTCTATGATGTTACGAAATATCTCTATTATTCAAGTGTACGGGATAATATTGTTTTTGGTGACAGCCTTTCTCGTGAGTATGTTGTGTCTCGCTTACCGGATAATCCCAAGTTTATAACACTCCTGCAAGAGGCGCACTTAGAGAAGCCACTTATCACCCTCGGGTTTGCAATTGCGACTCAGACGGTGAATCTGCTTTACGATTTTCAGGATGATGAGTACTTCTTCCGTGATAATCCCATGGAAATAGAGGAGTTTACGCTGTACAGTGATCTGCTTGATCGTATCAAGACTCCACAGCCGGAAGACGAGGAGGCGCGTAGGATTTTGCTGATCCTGGCGCTCCGTTTTATCCCTGCAAAACACAGTATTGTTTCCCTGCCCTCTGCCATGGAGTCTAAAATTCTTGCGGTCAGGAGCGGCTTTCAGAAAAAAATGGTCCATATTGATATGAAGCACTGTAAGGCACACGGCACGTGTACGCCCTGCTCTAAAACGCCCAGGTGCGGTGATGTCAGCGGCTTTATTCCGTTTTGTCCAAGCGAATATCTGTATACTCGTACGCTGCTTGAAAATATCCTTTTTGGTGCAGTAAAATCAGAACAGATCCTGGATGAACATCTACGTACATTGGCTGCACAGGCATTCTCTTCCGAACAGTTATTGGATGAAGTTTTGGAGATCGGGCTTGATTTTGAGGTCGGCTCCAAGGGAGATCGTCTCTCCGGCGGGCAAAAACAGAAGCTTGCCATTGCCAGAGCATTTTTAAAGGATGCGCCGATTCTTATCATGGATGAGGCCACTGCCAGTCTGGATAACACATCCCAGGCCCGGATTCAGGAAATACTTGAAACGGACTTTAGGGGCAGGAAAACGGTAGTGGCAGTAATCCACAGGTTGGATCTTACTCCGGCCTATGATCGAATTGTTGTGTTGAAAGCGGGACGCATAGTAGAACAGGGAACATACGACGAACTCATGAAGAAGAAAGGAGACTTCTATGGACTCACCCGAGCAGAATCCTGATCTGGAACAGATGAATCATCTGACCGATATTCAGGAATTTTTGAACAGGTTTCATATTTTTTCCGGGGCTCCTGCGGGGGTCTCAAAGCTGTTTGCCTATCTTGCCAAAAAAGAAGAGTTTAGCAAGGGGCAGGTTGTAATTGAAGAAGGAAAGCCTTCCGAAAGATTCTATCTTATCATGTCGGGTAAGGTTGATGTGTATTACTCCACCGAAGGGCGACGTTTTCACCTGCAGTTGTTAAGCGATTCTGGAATAAATTATTTTGGAGAGCTTGCGCTCCTGTCTGAGTTTAACTGGTTTTTTTCTGCCCGTGCCTGGAGCGATGTTACACTGCTCTCTATCAGTCATGAGGATTTTAGCAAAGTGATGGAACGTTTTCCTGAATCTTACCATGATATGGTGCATAAGATTGTAAATCTACGTATAAATCGATTTGCCGCGCAGACTGCCTACCTGGTTAAGCATCTGGCACCCGATGCCTTGCGGGAAGATCCTCCGGAGGAATAGTTC
>JAOZLI010000592.1 GCA_029934915.1 Desulfocapsa sp.
AAGCTAGGTTTGTTAAAAGTGACTCCACCTTTGACAAACGCTTTTGCATCACTTGAAGTGCGTCAATTTTAGCTTCCATTTCGGCCATTTTTTGGTCTTTAACTTTGAGCTCAGATTTTGTCTCGGCCAGAGTTTTCTCCTGCTCCTGTACCACCTTGGTAAGCACAGCAACCATGTCCATAGAACTCAAACCATCACGGCTTTGAATCGCTACGAGTTCAGGGACATCCTCTGCGATGAATCCAACAACTTGTTCTTTCTTGTCAGATTTATAGTTGTAAGTCACAGGTTGGAGTTTATGAAAGGCTGCCAAAGCATCCTGAGTACTGAGTTCTTTGATGTTCTCTTTTAGTGCACGACTAGAAGCATTGATCCATACTCCACCTACATTTTTTGCACCGTTACCCAGATACAGCTCTGTTCCACTGACATCGTCAGTAGCATTCTTAACTGTAAATTCTGCCCCTCCTGTCCCTTGTAGTGTTGCCTGGAACGAATCACCACCACTGTTGGTTCTAAAATTCCAACCTTTTGATGTGCTGCCATTGACCAATCTAAATCCAGCATCTGATGATTTATCTACTTCACTGTTGGTTGCTGATAAAACAAGCAGGTTTGTTAAGCCGTCACCTGCAGTGTTGGAACCGCTCCATTGCACATCCAGCTTTGCAGAAGGAGTATTTGTACCCATCCCTATATTACCATTATCTGCGATATTCAATGAATCAGTTGGGGCATTTGCATCGATGGAAAATGGATCGTTGCCGCTTGGCATGTCTCGAAATCCAATGCCTCCATCTGCCCTTGTAGTTATTTTCCACTTGGCAGCGCCACTTTCTTGTTCTAGTATGAGATTTCCATTACCTTTTACGTGCAATGTATCTTCTGGAGTAGCTGTCCCAATTCCCATTTCTACTTGAGTCCTATCGATAAATACAGTATTAGCCAAATTTGCATTTCCGCTTGATGATACAAGCAAAGCAGTTTGAGAATTACTGCTGTTTTGAATAAGAAATTCGCTTGTGCTACCTGCGGTCAACCAGGTAC
>JAOZLI010000046.1 GCA_029934915.1 Desulfocapsa sp.
GATAAGGCCATCAATGCCGGAGCCAGAAAAAAATCGCCAATCAAAGCAAAAACAATGGCCATCCCCACCAGCATACCGAAATAAAACACATTATTCATAGAGGCAAACATAAAGATAAAAAAGCCAATGGACAGCACTATGGAAGTGGTAAGCATGGCACGACCAGCGGTATGCAGGGTATGACCTACAGCGTCCCTAACATCACCACTCTCGCTGTAGTAGCGTTTAAAGTTATAAATAAAATGAACCGTATCATCCACGGCTAGTCCTATGGCTATTGAGGCAACCATCATGGTGAACATATCAAGAGGGATTGAAAGCCACCCCATAAAACCCATAACCATTAAAATCGGCCCAAGGTTTGGAATCATCGCAATAAGGCCAAGGCGAACATGACCAATAAGCAGAATCATCATCACACTGATAACCAAAAGAGCAATGCCGTAACTTTGGGCTGCTGAATACATGGTTGCGTGCAGAATACGGGCAAACAATGCCATAATACCGGTGGTACTGACTTCAACAGGTTTACCAGCTTTTTCAAGATCTGCAAAAGCGGTGGAAAAACGTTGTTCGATTTCCTGCATAAAAGGCACATAGGCCAAAGAGTCCCGCCAGGGAACTTTTATGGTTATACGAGCTAACTGGAATCTTGAATCTACGAAATCCTCAAGATCATCTGAACCGGAATTTTCAAAAAGCAGAAACTCCTGAGGAATAAGTGCACTGTTCTCAGGTATTGCATACATTTTCGGATTATTTTCGTTGAGTGCCTGATGAATTTCCTTGAGGATATTGCTAACAGAAAGAACCTTCCCGACAAACAAATCGCCTTGCTGAAATTGTTCTAACTCCTCCGCAAGATTGTTCATAGCAAGAAGCACATCCCGGTCATAGAGACCATTCTCTCGTCCTGTATCAAGCACAACTTCAAGTGCTACACTGCCTCGCAGGTTCTGATCAACATCTACAGTTGCTGTGCGAACAGCAAGATCTTCAGGCAGCCAGCTTAACAAATTATGAGAGAATTGAAGTCGGGGAAGGCCAAGAAGCGAAACAACAATACCCAATGCAGCTATACTGACCACAAGTTTAGGGTAACTGGTGGTAAAGTCTGCAACCCAGTCGATGATACGATCAAAGAGAGTTGTGTCACTCTCTTTGCTTGCTGCCTTTGGTTTTAAGGGGATAATTGCAAGAAGAGCCGGAAGGAGAAACAGTGTAAAAAACAGTGAGAACAGAACTCCAATAGCAGAGAACAAACCAAGATCGGCAATAGGAGCAACTTCTGCCGTGGCAAAAGAAGCAAGCCCTGCTGCTGTGGTGAGAGACGTCATAACGATGGCGAACCCTGAATGACCGTAGGCATGTATGATGGCTTCATTTTTATTACTGTCCCGTCGCAAATACTGATACACCAGGGATAACACATGGATACTGGCACCCACGCCAACAGCAAGAAGGAAGGAGGGCAGGATAATGGTTGGAGTCTTAAAGAATATGCCCATTTTTGCCATAAGCCCCAGTGTTGTGACCAGCGTCAGGGCAACAATCAACAGGGGAAATATAACGCCGGAAATCCGCCGAAACATGAGAAACAGACAGATACCGATGGTTAATACCGCCAGACGCAGAAACTTTTTCATATCTGCCATCATCAGCTTTTTAACTGTATGTGTCACAACCGGACTTCCAGCCATGCTAATCTGAAAATCCGGACTGTTAAATTCTTTTGCAATTTCCGTTGCCCTCGCGACCATTGCCGCATTTTCCTGATCTGTCAGGAATTCTGGCTTTTCATCACTCGTATCATCTGCAAACCCATCCAATACATCATCAAATCCGGCAAGTTCATCATCAATACCAGAAGATTCACTCCCACTAATCCCAACCGAAGAATAGGTGTCACTCCGCAATAAAACAGTGGTAAAAGTGCCATCAGCGGAGATAAGCATATTGACGTAGGTGGGACTCGCAAGCACCAACTCTTTCAACGCCGTAAGTTCCTGATCGTTTGTAGGAAACTTGGCAAGTAAATCATCTACCAGTAGGGTATCCCCCACGCCCCTCGTGTTCCTGGCATTGACCAGGGAATTGATCTCCGTAACATGCGGAACCTGCTCCTCGAGCTGATTGTGGAATTCCTGCAACTTTTCAAGGAATGGAAGCGAGAAAACAGCATCACTCTGAACGGCAAAAACCAGCAAATCATCACGACCGAATTGGTCACGAAAATCATTATAGGTGAGTAGGATTGCATCATCCTCGTGCAGAAGACCTTCATTGGAGGTATCAATGGTGAGGTATCTTATTTGTGAGGCCAGAGCCGCACTCAAAACCAGAATAAGCAGGATTACCGGAAAACGATATTTAATAATTGTTCGGGTCAGCGCAGCAAACAGCGTTTCAATACGTTTCTTTTTATGTGTCATATTCAGTGTCTTAGAAATTAGTTAAGGGTTCGTAAAAACCTATTTCACCATGAAGCACACGAAGGGCATGAAGAAAAGAACAACAGCAAATCAGTCTTTTTACTTCATGCTCTTCATGCACTTCATGGTGAGCGTGTCCTGTTACGAGTTTGTCAAGAGTGTCTCTTGTGTAATTAACCCTTGAAGAAACAGTGTACAAATCATTTCTATATATGCGTCGAGGCTTACTGGATTCTCGGTATTCCCTCTTACTTGATCGGCAATCGGAGCAAAGAGAAATCGGGAAGCCATAAGTGATGTGAGCATGGGGCCAATACAGGTAGCGGGGATCTTTTTCCCTGTTTCTTCTTCAAGTGGCCTGCAAATTTCATCTTCCAGGATTGCTGCCATTTGTCTGGCCCAACTCGCCTTATGCTCAATAATTTCAGGATCGTCATGGGGAAGCTCTGTAATAGTAACAAGAAGAGCATCCCGTTCAGATTCAAAAAATTGCACCGCACTACCAATAAAGCGAGTAATTTTTGTATCTAGAGAGTTTACTCCCCCCAGCTCCTTTTTCGCTATTCGTAGATATGTTGAAAAAAACTCATTTACAATTTCTTTGAGCAAGCCCTTCTTCGAACCAAAGAAATAATTAATCATAGCCAGGTTAACTTCTGCCTTAGTCGTTATTTCTCGCAAGCCCGTCCCGGCAAAACCATGTCTTGCAAATAAATAGACTGCAGTATGAAGAATTCGTTCTTTTGAGGATGACTTTTTCAATTATTTTCCTGATGGCAACTGGCCTCTCAATTAATTAAACGTTTGTTTAATTGTTGACAGTCAAACGTATCCTGCACTGCCTGTCAAGGTGCAATTTAAGAAGAGCTTTTAATTACAGCTACATACCACATCGTGTGTATGGAAATTTATTTAACTGCTTAATCACTCCAGTCCATAATCTTTTCTTTCATATGACCTTCATTGATGATAACATTTCCATAGACTAGCAGAAATTCTAATCAATTCTTAAAATAGTATCTCCGCAAAAGAGGCAGACCATGACTATCAAGAAAAAATTACTCCTACTCACCTTGGGATTACTTGCTCTTCTTTCCATTACGGGCCTGATCCAGCTCAAAGCGATTGTAAATATTGGCAGTCAATGGACACATTATCAGGAAACAGCCCTCAAGCGACAGGTTCAACTGGCTGAAATCAAATCACAGTTTGGTTATGGTGGCTTTATCCACAACTTTAAAAACCATGTTTTACGTGGCACTCAAAAATATGCTGACCGCTTCGATAAAAATAAAAATCGTATGAATCAGGCCTTTGAGACCTATGAAAAATTAGATCTTTCCTCTGAAGAGCGTACAGCACTTTCAGCCGCCCACGCTGTTGCCAATCAATACACGGAAGCCATTAAAACTTCGATGAATATGCATCGGGATGGCAAAACGCCGATGGAAATAGATAAAACAGTTAAGATAAATGATGCTCCAGCATTTAAAGCTTTTCAGGTACTGGAAGAATATGTTCAAACATTAGAAAAAGCAGCTGGCGAGTCACTAATGCAAACGATTAACAAGCTACAAATACTGATGGTCGTCGCTGGTCTTGCTGTAATTGCATTCTGCATTCTTTTTTTCTCAGTCCTGATCAAAGTGGGGAAACGACTTTCTATTATACAAAAAACAACTATAGAAATGGGAAAAGGGAACTTCAACTCAGCCACCAAAGTTGCAGGCAATGATGAAATTACTGCCATTAGCAATGCCCTTGCTGCCACATCAAAAAGCCTTCTGGATATGATTAATCAAATCCATGCGCAATCTGAGGCCCTTACAACATCATCCGAATCCTTATCGAATGTATCCACAGACCTTTCCAATGGGACAAGTGATGCAGCCAGCCAGGCTGAGAGTGTTGCTGCTGCCACTGAAGAAATGAGCAGCAATATGAACTCAGTAGCAGCGGCAAGCGAACAGGCATCCACCAATGTCAGTCTCGTCGCCAGTGCCATTGAAGAAATTCTTGCATCAGTTGAAGAGGAGTCAAGAAAAACAGGCAAAGCCCAGGAAATTACCAAGCATGCCGTTACATTGGCAGCCAGCTCCTCTGAGAAGGTAGATGCTCTTGGTCTTGCAGCCACAGAAATCAGTAAAGTAACAGAGGCGATCACAGAGATTTCCGAACAGACCAACCTGTTAGCGTTAAATGCCACCATAGAAGCCGCGAGAGCTGGTGAAGCTGGAAAGGGATTTGCCGTTGTTGCCAATGAGATCAAAGAACTTGCTAAGCAGACATCGGATGCAACAGGAGAGATTAAAAACAATATTACGGCGATACAAACCTCAACGAACGAGACAGTGAGCGAAATTCGACAGATCAGTGATGTCATTGCTGAAGTTGATGGCATCGTCACTGAAATCAGTCTGACGGTAGAGGAACAAAGTGCAACTTCAGGGGAAATCTCCCAAAATATCGTACAGGCGGCAGAGGGCATTTCTGAAGTAAATGAAAATGTAGCTCAAACGTCTGCAGTATCGGCAGAAATTGCTCAGAATATCGCTGAAACCAGCCAGGTCGTTTCTCAACTCTCGGGAAGTGGAGATGAAATTAAAAACACTGCCCAACATCTTGCAGATCAAGTCTCAATTCTGAAAGAATTAACAGGTCGATTTAAGAATTAATTCTGTTCTATAACAGGAGGAAAGATCAAGTTGTAAAAGAACTACAGCAAGTCAGTCTTTTAACTTCATGTCCTTGTCTGGTGGTTTTGTCTTTTTACAATACCATCAATTAAAGAGAGTAATAGTAAAGACAGTTCCCTCACCTTCCTTGGAGGTGACTGCAATAGTGCCATGATGCTGCTCAATTATATTCTTCGTGATGGCAAGACCAAGACCAGTCCCTTTATTCTTATTGGTGACAAAAGGCTTGAAAATTTCTCCTATATGCTCTTCACTTATTCCAAGACCATTATCTTCGATGGTGATTTTCACAGAATCATCATCCTTTGCATTATCAGTTGTTACCGTTAAAACACCACCATGCGGCATGGCCTGAATTGCATTCACCAGAATATTTAACAATGCTCTGTAAAAAAGATCCTGATCGATGAAGATATTCTCCATATCAGATTTAAAATCCCTGCGTAACTCTATATTTTTTGCTGTTAAATCAGCGTCAATAAACTGCAGCACCTGATCCACTGTACGATTAGTTGCCACGGCCTGCAATTTAACTTTTTGGGGTCGTGCAAAGTCCAGAAATTCCATGACAATATTATTCAGCCGTATCGTCTCATCCACTATTATTTCAGCAAGATTTTCATTACCTGGAGCTACTTTCTTGATCCGTTTCGCCAGCATTTCAGCCGTTGAACGCACTATCCCAAGGGGACTTTTAATCTCATGGGATACGGTGGCCACCATGGTGCCCAGATGTGCCAAACGTTCAACTTTATGAAGTTCCTGCTCTAAGGCCAAACGTTCACGAACCCTTTTCTCCATAATTTTATCGGCCCGGCTTACGATTGTGCGTAAGACAAGAAACATAATCCCCATTATTACCGTAGATAACAAAATAATACGCCGCTGCAGCTGGAGGATGGCAGCATACTCACGGGATAAATCCTGTGTGATCTCAATAACACCCATTATGAGATCAGCACTACTGTCATTATCTCGCATAAGTCGAAAGGGAATAAAGGTCTTTTGCTGGCAATAGACTGATGGTGCCCAAGGTACGAGACTCAACAACGTGCCACTTGTAACAATCTGAGAATTAGCCTCACCCGTCAGCGCCTTGTGGTATTCAAGGCCTCCCATATCTTTCTTACCCACCAGTTCTTCATCAGTGGAATAGGAAATAATATTAACGTTTGAATCAAAAATAGTCACGTTCTCCATCTTCATGGAACGGGTGGCATTTCGTACAATTTTATCCAGATGTTTGAACTGATCTTCATTGGAAAGAGCGATCTTGCCATAACGAACCACCGTTGGCAAAACAAAGCTTCGAAAAATAATCTGGTTTAAATTTTCGGAAAGAAGAAGAGAATAGGCCTCACTCTGATCAAGCATCACATCTCTGGCGTTTCTCGATATTACCCAGGAAAGAAACAGGGTAAAAACGAGAATTACGGCAAGACTGGAGAAGGAAAAATATTTTACCAGCTGGAAGGGCATCAGCCCCGCACGCAATCGTTCCAACTGCTTTCGTTCTGCCGCATCCTGTTGTTTTGTTCTCTGTTCAGTCACCACAGACACCGCATTTTCTACATACTTTGGTATCGCAGGCTTTTGTGGTTTTTGCCTGAAAACTCTTTTGATATTCCTGCCAGAGATATTCTTGAGTAATTTTGTGATCGACGATACTCCAGGGAAAGAAATCATCCTTTCCATGGCGCCTTACAGCATATTGTTCCGGCGTCAGATCATGTTTACGCATGGCCTGTTTCCAGGGTGTACTATACATAGCCATTGTAGCCAGAACCAGCGCTAGTCGCCTGTCACCTTTAGACAAAACTGCCTGGAATAGTACTTTCTCCGGTTTATCGTGCTGCAAACGAACATTTGAGACCTTACGCAGCCCTGCCTTTAAAAAGCGTATTTTTTCTTTTAAAGATTTGATAGCTTCTTTTGCCCGACCTGTCTCGCCCACGCGCAGTTCCAGGCCTCCAAAGCTGTGAAATTGAAAAGGGGTCCAGGGTTTCGGTGCAAAGCTATTCACAGAAAGGCTGATTTCACACAGGCGACCACGTTCTTTTCCCTTCGGCAGCATACATTCCTTCACCTTTTTAACAAGATCGATCATCTCCTGCAAATCATCAAAGGTTTCACCGGGAAGCCCTATCATAAGGTAGAGTTTCAATTTGTACAGACCTGCCTCAACAAGACGTTCTGCAGCAAGTAAGATATCAGTTTCGGTGAGGTTTTTATTGATTACCCGCCGTAATCTTTCAGATGCCCCGTCGGGTGCAATGGCCACGCTTTTCAGATTACTGGCACCAAGGAGTTTCAATAGGTTGCCGGAAATTCTATCGGCCCGAAGAGAGGAAAACGAGAGTGAGCATCCACTTTCAAGAAGGTAGGAAGAGAGGCTGGCCAGTTCCTTTTCATCCGCCATCTCCATACCAAGCAAACCGATACGCTTTACATTTTCGCCGCGCTCTTCAAGCCCCTTGATAACAGCATCTGCATCCCAAAGCCTTGGTGGCCTATAAATAAAGCCTGCTGCACAAAACCGGCACCCTCTTGAACAGCCTCGGCCAAGTTCTGTAACATAGAGATTAGCAAATTCTGCCTTTGGACTTAAGAGTTGAGAATGTGCTGCCTTTTCTGTTTTGGAGACAATCGCCTTAGCTATGGTTGCTGGATAATTACCCTGGGGAACCAGCCCTGTCTGCAGGCCCGTTCCTTTATCATACATCGGTGTATACAAACTTGGCACGTAGGCCCCTGGTATATCACGTTGCAGAAGATCCAATAATTCTCCGCGTTTTGTGTCACTCAAGTATTTATCCAGAAGTGAAAAAAGAGAAGGTAACAGTTCCTCCGCTTCACCCAGCAAAAACAGATCCGTCCAGGGAGCCAATGGCTCCGGGTTCATAAAAGTAGCCACTCCCCCCCCAATGACCAGTGGATTTGCGGCAGTTATACTATCATCCGTTCTATCTTCTGCAAAAAGTGGAATGTTTGCTGCGAGGAGCAGGCGGGCAATATTTACATAGTCATGTTCAAAACTGATAGAATAAAAAATCAGGGAGAAATCCTTAAGCGGTCGACCTGTCTCAAAAGAGCGTAAAGGCTCATCCCCATTAGGCAGGAAAAAACGTTCACAGACCAAATGATCAAAAGAATTGAGAAGAGAATAAACCAGCTGAAACCCCAGACTTGAGACGCCTATGGAATAGTGGTTTGGATAGATAAGGGCAACGGGAAGCAGTCCTGTTCTTTTTTTTAGCCAGGTACCAGTCTCCAAATCCTGCAGGCTCTCGGATCTGGCACCTTTTTTTTTCTGTGTGCTCCTAGCCAAGAAATCAGTTTGCCTTCTTCCTTAGATATGTAGGCGTTTCCAGCAGGTCTTCATTCCATGTAGGCTTTACTTCCCTGCCTGTGTGAGAACCTTCACCCGACGCAATCCCATGGTTTTCAAAACCATTAAAATTGGAAGAGGAAAAAATTGAAGGCGCTGCAGGTGAATTGGGAGATGCCGGCTTTGCCTTAGCTATCCGCTTCTCTTCTGCAACTTCAACTTTTTCTTCCGATTGAGTCTTTCTAGGAACATTAACCTGCACCATATTTTTCTTTTCAGGAACGGATTCGCCCACACCTGTTGCAATAACAGTTACACGCAACTCATCATCAAGGGAATCATCATAGAGTGCCCCGATAACAACCTTGGCCTCATCGTCAACTTTATCCTGAATAAGAGCAGAGGCCTCCATAAACTCGGCCATGGTAAAACTCTCCTCCGATGCGGAGATATTAATGAGCAGTCCGCGAGCACCATCAATCCCGACATCTTCCAGAAGCTGATTATCAATGGCACGATTGGCAGCTTCTGTGGCACGATTTTCACCCACTGCGGCACCTGCACCCATAATGGCAGGACCAACCTCTCGCATAACAGTTCGAAGATCGGCAAAATCGGCGTTCATAAGCCCCGGGACATTGATCAGATCGGTTATCCCTTTCACGGCCTGCAGCAGAACCTTGTCTGCCATGGTTAGCATATCTGAGAGTTTAGAATTTTTCTGCATCAGGGAGAGCAGGCGATCGTTTGGAACAGTGATAATGGTATCGGCATATTTACGCAGTTCTGCCCAGCCAGCTTCTGCGTTACGCATACGAAATTTGCCCTCGAAATGAAACGGTTTGGTAACAACAGCAACGGTGAGAGCACCCATCTCTTTAGAGGCCTTCGCCACAATGGGAGCTGCCCCAGTTCCGGTTCCACCACCAAGACCCGCGGCTACAAAAACCATATCTGCGCCCTTCAGGCTGTCGACGATTTCATCAACGGACTCAACAGCTGCCTGTGCTCCAGTATCAGGATCTGCACCTGCACCTAGTCCTTTGGTAATACTTGGACCGATCTGTAAACAAACATCTGCTCGAGATTGATTCAGTGCCTGCTTATCAGTATTGGCTGTGATAAACTCAACACCCTGCAAACGATGCTCAACCATGGTATTGATGGCATTGCCACCTCCACCACCAACACCTATAACTTTTACAACTGCAACGCCCTCTGTTTCCGGCATCCTAAACGGCATATCATCTCCCATATTTACAAACCCACCATCACCCATCACAACAACCTCGTTGTAGAGGAACGAGCACCCGTCCCTTATTTGGCTGCAAAACTATTCCTGCAAATTATAGCATTTACAGCCTGTCTCTTAAAGTCCTTTCTGCAAAGAAATCAATTTTTTCTAAGGGGTCACTCAAAAATAAATCAAGAAATATGTCGTCTCAGAATCTTAATTTATTTTTGAGTGAGCCCTAACCTGGGTTTACATGATTTTTCGCCACCAACCTTTCATTCGATCAACCATCCCGCTATCACTATAGCGTTTATCTTCCTGATGCTGACGCCCATACATCACCAACCCTACTCCCGTTGTACATCTAGGAGTATTAATCTCATCGACCTTGCCGCCAACCTGAGCCGGATAGCCAAGCCGAACCGGTAAATCAAAAATCTGTTCGGCCAGATCTGCCAGATTAGCAAGAAGTGCTGTGCCGCCGGTAATTACAACACCGCCATTAATTTTATTTTTCAGCCCGCAATTGATCAAATCCTGATTCACTATTTCCAGAATTTCCACCGTACGCGCCTGCAAAATATCAACCAGCACCTTTTGTGTTACTTTTCGTGGTTCTCTATCACCCACCGTTGGTACATCCACCACATGATTTGGTTTGATCAGTGACGAAATGGCGCAACCGAAATCTTCTTTTAATCGTTCCGCATCCTGTAGAGGAGTTCGCAGGCCAACAGATAGATCGTTGGTAAGGTTATGCCCGCCAAGTCCGATTTCACAAGTATGACGAATGGTACCGTCACAAAAAACTGCAAGATCAGTGGTTCCACCACCAATATCGATCAACACCACTCCAAGCTCCATTTCATCTGCCCGAAGTGTTGCATGGGCAGAAGCAATGGATTCGAGTACCATATCAGAAACTTCAAGCCCTGCCTTTTGACAACAGGTATAGAGGTTATGAACTGCGGCCATATCAGCTGTCACAATATGAACGTTCGTCACCAGGCGTACTCCGGTCATTCCCAGGGGATTTTGAATTCCGGTATGGTCATCGACCATATATTCCTGGGGCAAGACATGGATAATCTGTTGATTTTCAGATATTTTCACAGTTCTAGCGGCAACGATTACATCCTCGACATCGGACTCTTTGATCTCCCGACCATTAATAGCGAGGATACCGGGACTATTAAAGCCTTTGATATGATTTCCGGCAATTCCGACATACACCTGGTGTAAGTCACAACCGGCAGATTCTTCAGCCTGTGCCACTGCCTGCTTGATGGATTTAACAGTGGCCTCGATGTTGACAACGACACCTTTTTTGAGACCAATGGACGGTGCAGTGCCAACACCAATAATATTCACCGCATCCTCAAATACTTCTCCCACGACGCAGCAGATTTTAGTGGTTCCGATATCCAGTCCCACGACAAGTTCACCGGGCTCACGTTCTTCCTCCCGTGGCTCCAGTTCAATTTTCTCAGGGGCTATCTCGATTTCATCCATTTCACTATCCTGCATGATTTGTTGCCACCAACACTTTATTTGTTTGATAATCCATACGTATATAGGCAACGTCCTCTATCTTTGCCTTACCCTTTCTCTTGTGATACAGCACCTCAAGAACTCTCCATAACTGACTGAACTTTCTCTTTATTTCATCTTTTCCAAAATAAATCGGGAAGGGGTGCTCCACGAGATAGAGTACCATATCTCCCTTATTAGTGAAATGTACTTCAGAAATATTCTGAGCAGGTAAATTGGGATTATTCTGCTCTGCCAGTTTTAAGAAGAGATTTGCCGCCTTAAGCATCCTCTGTTTTTCCTGCTCCGTTACCGTCGGCTCAATCCCCGTAATTACAGGATAATCAAGTTCCTGCCCAGGATGTACCTGCACAAAGACAGACGCACCATTATTTACATAGCTGAAATTCTTCTCGGTCCCACAGACCACAAGGGCTCGTGGACGATGCTCCCTGACACTCACTTCCAGACTATCAGGCCAAACCCGCTTAACAGTGGCACTTTTTACCCAGGGATGACTACTAAGACGTACACTGATAGCTTTTGGATCAAGGGTCAGCATATTCATCTCATAGGAAAGCCCCGCATACTTTTTCAAATCATCACTGCTGATTGTTCGACAGCCACTGATCTCGATCTCATGAATACGAAAATATCGCCAGTTTCCGTACAGCGATTGCATTGGCCCCATAAGAAGAACATAACTTCCGGTAAGCACTGCACCAGACAGCAAGGCCAATTTCAGCAAAAACGAAAACTGTCCTTGCTCTTTCTTACTAAAGACGCCGTTACCCTGCGCCCCCCTTTTTCTTCTTGAAAAAGACCATCTTTCCAGAAATCCCTTTTTCCGTTGTCCACTCGCCAGATGACTCGCTTTGTACCGGGATTTCTGAAGATTCTGCGAAAAAGCGGAACCAGTCCCTTCCGACTTGTGCTTTTTTGAAAAGAATGCGGTGATTTTTTTAATCAGCATAATA
>JAOZLI010000260.1 GCA_029934915.1 Desulfocapsa sp.
GTGGGGCAGATCCTTCAAACAGCCATTGCGCAAACAGGTAGCCTTGACAAACGAAAGCTAAGAGATGCGTTATCTTCATTGGACACCCTCACAGTGTTGGGGCGTTATGGTGTTGATTCCACCGGTCAGCAAATACGCCATTTTGCTTTAATCACTCAATGGCAAGACTCAAAACTTGTAGTGGTCGGCCCTCAAAATCTAAAATCTATTAACGCTGTAGCTCCTGTTTTTCGCTAAAAAAGGAATGCTTTGATGATAAACAGGCTTTTTATAAAAATTACTCTTCCCATCGTAGCATTGATGATGTTACTCGGAGTATCCTGGTATGTTGTCGTACTACGAACGGTTCACGATTTTACCAGTCAAAATATACATGCAGATTTGAAGAACCTGTCCTCTCAACTGTTTGATGTAGCTGATCGTGGATTTATGGAGTTACTCAAAAATGGTGCAGCTGGTGACAAGATATCTGTGCGCATCCAGCAGGTAGATTGCCTGGATATAATTGAACGATCGTCTTTTGCTCAGAATTTTAAAATTCTAATCTACAAAGAACAAAACAACAAAATCCTATTGGCCAGTGATTTTACAAAACAAATAAATACCACTAATATTATTCTACGAATCCAGCAGAGACTGAATAATTCTCCGATACCGATCGCTGACAAAAATTTCCATGCGCATCAATTTCATTTTTCCCCCTGGGATTGGACGTTTCTGGTTCTCAAAGATACACAAGCCTACGTCGGATTAACTGACAAAGTTCGGAATTTATATTATGTCAGTGCCGTTGTCTTACTCATCTGTACCGCACTGCTTGTCTGGTACCTTTTCCACAATATTAAAAAACCACTCTCTTCTATAATTTCGGCAGTCTCGAAGGAAGAACCACCAGAATACCAGGGGACATACGAGTTTGAGTTCCTCGCTAAAACCATAAAAAACATGATGCGCTCGCTGCAAAACAGCAAGAATCGATACCGGGCTCTTATTGACAATGCACCCATTGGTATTGCCCTGGTCACACAAAAGGGGGTTATTACTGAAGCGAACAAAGCAGCATCCGACATAACCGGCTACAGCCTCGATGAACTTGGCGATATAAATGCGATCGATTTGTACAAAACCCCCGATGAAAGAAAAAAGATACTCAAAGAAACCAGCAATAAATCAATCGCCAGAAACGAGCTCAACTTTAAACGCAAGGACGGTACGACCTTTATCGGCAATTTTACCACCGTTGACGTGATAATTGACAATGAACCGATGATCCTTTCAATGTTTGAGGATATTACCGGGCAAAAAGAAGCAGAACAAGAACACGCTATTATGGAAACAAGCCTGCGAAGAGCTCAGAAGATGGAAACCATTGGGATGATGGCTGGTGGGGTTGCTCATGATCTCAATAACATTTTATCGGGGATCGTTGGCTATCCCGAGGTACTTTTACTGGGATTACCCGCAGACAGTAAACTAAGAGGCCCCCTGGAGGCAATCCACGAATCTGGGAAAAGAGCCGGAACTGTAGTGGAAGATCTCCTCACCGTGGCAAGAGGTGCAGCAGCGACCAGAGAAGTCCACAACCTGAGCACTCTCGCCCAGGAATATCTGGACTCTCCAGAGTGCCGGAAACTCACATCCCTTTATCCCCAGGTAACTCTGCAGCAGCAATACAAAACTACAAAAACTGCTATTTCATGTTCCCCTGTCCACATCAAAAAATGCCTTATGAACCTGGTGACCAATGCTGCTGAGGCAATCCTTGACAAGGGTACGGTTATTATTTCCACCTGCGACCATCATGTTCACACTTCCGACAGCTCTCCCAGCGATTTACCGGAAGGTCACTACAGTGTCCTCAGTGTCTGTGATTCCGGGTCTGGTATTTCGGAACAGGATTTAGAACATATCTTCGAACCCTTCTACACCAGAAAGGTGATGGGGAGAAGCGGTACCGGCCTTGGTCTAGCAGTAGTCTGGAACACCATGGAGGATCATGATGGCAGGGTACAGGTTGCAAGCAATGCAGAGGGGACCTGCTTCCAACTGTACTTCCCTACTACTTCAGAAAAAGAAGAAAAGCAGACCGACACGGTAAACAAAGAACTCGTCACCGGAAACGGTGAACATATTCTGGTTGTTGACGATGAAGTATTATTACGAGATATTGCCAGTCAAATGCTGCAGCACCTTGGCTATAGAGTTGACTCAGTGGACTCCGGGGAAACTGCCATTCAATTTATGCAGAAAAACTCCGTGGATTTAATCATATTAGATATATTAATGGACCCTGGTATAAATGGAAAGCAAACCTACGAAGAGATCCTGAAGCTGCATCCAAACCAGAAAGCAATCGTTGCCAGTGGGTTTTCCGAGAGTGACGATGTGAAAGCGACTCTTCAACTTGGTGCCAACGGATTTATCAAGAAACCATATTCCGTGGATGTTCTCAGCAGAACTGTTCATAAAGCCCTGCAAGGCTGATTCATGGCACCATCTCAGTTTTAAATGTACCGGTATTCGCATCCAGATAGCGAACCATGGCCGACACAGCACCCGCCGGCACCGATTTTTTCAACTGGAGTTGAATGTTCAGATTTCCCGTAGCCGGATTTTTAATCAACCACTTTATCTTCCCATGTTTTTTCTTATAACTCTTGTGCGGAGGTGTAGACCCTACAATCAGTGATCCCGGAGGAACGTTCTGAATCACAATAATCGAGTTTGGTGGCGGGCTGGCAATAGCAAGTTTAAGCGTTATTGTTTTTCCCTCAGCATGCGTGTAATGCGCCTTAATTTCTGTCGCTGCAGTCGGCAGAGGATACAACTGTACAAGCATTGTTCCCACGACCAGGATAATTCGAAAAAATGACAATAATGATGTTTTTTTCATGACATATATTGAATCAAAAGTATTTATCTGCCATCAGGGACTGATAACAAATTCTTTTTTGTTCGGATTCCAGATGTATTTTGTCCCCATCCACATTTGCTCCACCAGCTCAATATCCACGGGCAGGTCTTCCATTTCGGGAAAGTCATCATAGACGGCCAGCATTTCTTCATCACTGATGATATTATCTTTATTGCTGTCTGCCCAGTGATAAGAGAGTGACCGAATGATATCGTTCCCCAGGGTCGGACGTTCACCGGCTTTGCCCTGCCCCATTTTCACCATACCAGAGAACTGGACATCTTTATTATTTTCACTCTTAATCCTTGCAGCATAAGTAAAAACACAGGCACCGCCTTTGCGGTTTATCCATTTCATCAAGCCATCGCTCTGCACTGCGGGTTTTGGAGAAACAGCGACCACCTCATAGCCCTCGGGCACTGTTTCTTTGACAAGAAAGGATGCACTTTTTTCTCCCGGTTTGCCAATTTGAATCCGCACTGGAAAAATCTGGCCTGGAACCGTATGGGCAGGCAGAGTTCGAACACTCTCCAAAGTTGTTAGCTGTTGTGAGGGGGGAGACGACAAAAGGTAGAAGAGAACAGAGACTGTCCCTGCAAAAAGTACAAGAAAGAGCAGAACTGTTTTTCTCTTTGTGACCTGCACAGCTGGTGGTGTCTCTTTTTGCTCTTCATCGGGAACAAGATCTTCATCAGCCAACAGTTCATTAAATTCAACCTCTAAGGCCAGGGCAAGTTTCTGACCATTTTCCTTTTTTATATTGGGAGTACCAGCTCGTTCCCAGCGGGAGATTGTCTCCGTGGTGACCTCTACGGCTGTGGCAAGGTACAACTGGGTCAACTCCTGCTGTTCACGAAGGGAACGGAGTTTCTCGCCACTGATGCGAACCATGGCCACACCTGAATTGTTAATCATCATCTTTGCCCTGATACATGAGTCTGTTGA
>JAOZLI010000047.1 GCA_029934915.1 Desulfocapsa sp.
CTGAACTCCGAAAACGTCATGCCCAGTCCCTTATTGATATCGGTTTTGACGGCTATGCCATTGGCGGGTTATCCGTTGGAGAAGACAAGGTGATGATGCAGGAGATGACCGAGGCGACCATCCCCCATCTCCCTGAAGATTTCTCACGGTATTTAATGGGAGTGGGAACGCCCGAGGATCTGGTTGAAGGAGTATATCGCGGTGTTGATATGTTCGACTGTGTAATGCCCACCCGCAATGCCAGAAATGGCACCATGTTTACATCCACCGGTAAAGTCGTTATCAAAAACGCGAAATATCGTGAGGATAAAGACCCGCTCGACCCCAACTGTAACTGCTATACCTGCCGTAATTATTCACGAGCTTATTTGCGCCATCTCTTTGTCAGTCGTGAAATTCTGAGCTACCATCTTAACACCATTCATAACCTGCATTACTACCTGCATCTAATGGAGCAGATGCGTACGGCCATTGAAAATGACAGCTTCGTGCAATTTCGTAACGATTTTTATGGCAGGCTGCACAATGAGTGATTACGATAACGCAGACTTTACTTAACTACTTACTTGATTACTACTATTCACTTAACTTTTCTTGGAGGATTTATATCATGACTGGAGTCGCATACGCAGCAGGTGGTGCAGGAGCAGGTGGTGCAGGAGGAATTGCATCATTTATCCCTCTCATTCTTATTTTTGCTGTTTTCTACTTTATGCTTATCAGACCACAGCAAAAGCAGGCAAAACAGAAGCAGGTATTTCTTAATGAATTAAAAAACGGCGACAAGGTCGTTACCTCTGGCGGAATCCACGGAACCATCACCGGAATCACCGACAGCGTTGTTACCCTTGAGATTGCGGACAAAGTACGCATCAAGGTTTCAAGAAGCTCCATTGGCAGCCCTTTGAACAAAGATGGCTCAGCTCCTGTTCCTGCGAAAAAAGGCGGCTGAGGAATCGGCGGTTGCTGATTTTCTACAGGTTGTAGAACCCGTATCAGGCAGGATTTCCTATGGAAACCCTGCCTTTTTTATTGCTTTTTTTCTTCTTTTTCCGGCTGTTCTTCGTCATCGTCTGAGCTGAATAGGGGAGCCACTAAATGGGCCGGCAGAGCAAGAGTTCGAAACAGTATCCCAAAGGGCAAGGTTGCCACTTCACGAAACATTGTGTGCTCAACTTCAGGATCCATCAGATCACCTGAGACCTTCATGGTAATGGAGGGCTGCTTCTCTTCACCAACCAGAATATAACCAACCAGAGGAATTTTACTCATATTCTTTTTGGACTGGGTTGTCAAATTCAGATCCATCTCAATCTTTTTTTCAGGAAAATCAATCCAGCCAGTTCCGAGAATACTCATCTGGGAAGAATCCACATCAAAAGATTCAAACGCTGCTACTCCATCCTTTACTTTCATTCCAATCATAGCAGAAGACACATGTAAACCGCTGCTACTGTAACTTGGCAGGCTGAAAGTGATCAGAGCCGGAATAGTATCAATGAGCGCCATAACATTATTAAACATGCTAAAATTGCGAAGAACGGTATCTTTCACGTCAAATACTGCAGAGAACTCATCAAAACTTCCCTTTACTGCCACTGTCATCCTGCCATTTTGCACATACCCATCCCGAACCAAGCCATTCATAAACTTGTCATCCAGATCTTCACCCTGCACAGAAAAAGTATCTCCTTCCATGTCTACAGTGATGTGACCCTTTTCGTTGCGAATCTCTAGATCTACCTTTTTATTATGTGAATTAAACGATAAATCATCTGCGATTATCCGACTACTAGGAGACAGGTAAAGCGATGAATTTGTGGCAATAAAAGTTAATGGAATCGTTTTTTCAGTATTATCTTTTTGGCTTCCGGGAGGCAGACATTCTTTCATAAATTTAAATATTGCAGGCAGATTATAGGCAATGTCTTCTGAATGAACTTGCAGCGTATCCGTATATTCTACTTTTACTTTTTCATTGATAACTGCCTGCACCCGTCCCTTACTTACCGTACCGCTTATGGTATACTGCTCAATCGGTTCATTGTTCTCAACAAGAACCGGATACTGCCAGGGAATTTCTGCAGAAAAGCTATAGGACCCTTCCTTGCTAGAGCCGATACCTATCCGCCCGGCATCAAGCCTGAGGCGCTGTAAGAGCGATGAACGCTCATGTGCTGCCTGCAAATCAGTGAGTTCTACAGACCACTGTTTATTCTCTGCTGTATTGATTTGCAGATCAACCTCCGGTACACGGATATGCATAAACTCTTCACTGGCATCAACCTGTACCGTCAAAATAGTATCGGACTTAAAGAAATCAGCCAGCACATCCATTCTGAAATGCGGCTTATTAACGATCGCTTCGCCCTTTGCCAAAGCATAGTTGAAAAAACCACTCACCATGCCATCAACATAATCGCTTATGATAATTTTATGACTGGAAACAGACACAACATTCTCTTTATATGTTCCCTGTACGGGCGCCAGTGTTACAGGAATCGTACCGAGACTCCACTCTGATTCCTGCTGACTTTGCAAATACAACCCATCGTTATAGACAATGGAAAGAGGTAGATCTAAACTTTTCAGCTCTATTCCCTTCCCACTAAATTTTTGCAGCAAACAGCTTAGGTCTATTTTTTGCTTTTTTAGCACAAAATCGCCCTGAATCTGTGCCTCGGTTTTGATTCCTGCGACCTCTGAATTAATTGAGAACTGCGTGCGAGAAAGAGTTCCAGAGTAATCCTCAAAGACAAACGGTGTACTAAACGCTCCTAATCCCAAGGTAAAAGCATCCAATTTCCAGGAAGACTCACTGGCCGTCAACGTAACCCCATCCGGTCGAATCTGATATTGCAATTTTGGCTGCTTACCTGTGGTTTCCAGACGTAAAGTAGATGCTCCCATGGAAAGCTCAAAGGCTTGCAGCAGTATATCGATATCGCCTTTTTTTTGAGCAGTATCAATAAATCCACTCGCGCCAATCCGAAAAACATCTCCAGAACTCACCGTAATGGAGTCGATGGTCACAAGACTATTTTGCAACGTCACCACCGCATTTTTTATCTCATATGGATGACCATCAAAGGTAACAACACCATCGTCTATCTGAAAACGTCCTTTTGCAGTTACTTCTGTCTTATTCAAATTAATGGCGAGTGTTAAATCAGTATCTGTCTTGCCTTTGGTCTGCACAAATGGCAGGGGAATATTATAATATTTCAATAAATTCATAATATCTGTGTTCCCAACTGCACGTGTTTTGATGTAAGCCGTCAGCAGTATATTATCAACGTCATTAAAATTGATATCCAACCAGGAATCACCACCATCCTGACCATAAAATGTGGGATTATGGGGAAAGATAGCAAGAACACCTTTTTTGAATTCAACATCGGTATATTCCGACTTGATCGCTTCAAGACCGGGAGCAAAGGTATATTCACAACCATGAACCCGAACCTCTGCGTAAGCGCTTTCGAGGAGATGCAGGGGATTATTCCAGGGAAAATCACCGCGTAATGCTTTCAGTTCGTAGCGACTGCCCGTGAGATACTCGGTGATCCAGCGCTGGATATTATGACTTAAGCCAAACAGATCCACAAAGGGAGTAATCGTAGTGACAGGAGCAGTTTGCTTTCCCTGAAAAGAGAGACCATCAGGATTGGCTTTGATCGTTAAACTCACTGGCAAACCGGCCATATTAACAGCAAGATCTCCCTGGCCGGCCCTTTTCCCAATATCAATCTGAAAACTGCCGGATGCCTGCGATGTAAAAGATTCGCTCCTCAGATCCTCAAGCGTAATAAGCAATGCATTGTTATCCTCCACCCGTATCGAAGCCTCTAACTCAACAACGGGTGAGGTCAGGGTCAGGCTGCACCGGGAAGATTCGTACAGAAGAGTGGCATGTACATCATTAATCGTCACCTGCTGCACAGAAAGCCTGGTAAAAAGACGATCCAGCCATTGAACCACGGGAACGATTTTATCAACCGCACTCAGATCCAGTTTTTGTTTAGCAGATTTATTTTCTGGGAGTGCTATATCCAGAGCCCCTATTTCAAGCACCAGTTTACGTTGCCACTGCAAAGAAATATCAACAAGTGCTGCGGGCCCTATCTTTAATTCATTGAGGTGGATGCCTTGCTTCAAATACACACCACCTGCCATAAGGAGCAGGGAAAACAAAAGAAGAGATATCAGTAAAAAACGTTTCATAGCCAAACTCAATTATCACTTGGGAAAGAAAACCAATCGACTCCCGATACGGGAGCTAATGCTTTCTTCTGATGCTTAAATGTACCATTTTCCAGGAAGTGGAGGGTCTCGTCCTGCACATATTCCGCATCCATGATAAAGGGATGGGTTTCATCGACAACCAGGAAATCTGTCATGCCCTCCAGCCTGGCACTCTCCACCGAAACCTTGCCGTCATCAAGCCCCGGAATAATAGCTGAAAGCCAGTAATCAATAAAAAAGTAACGATTACCAGTGATAATGCCCACCGGATAATCCACGGGCCCAAGTTGATTGGGATACGACGCACTATCTGTGCCGAGTTGCTGCCCAGCCGGGCCATTGAGCCACTGATACAACCACCAATCCTTAAACCTGTCTGTAACCTCACTCCCATGATTAGGCGGGCTGAGCATAACCACCCTGCCCATATTCTCTGTTTTTTCCGTTTTAAAATGAGCGCGAAGGATGATACCACCAAGAGAATGGCTGACAAAATGGATGGCGGCGGGATTAAACTGCCCACACTGTTGTAAGGCGTCAGGGAAATGTCCTGTGACTATCTCGTCAATGGATTTTTGGGTGGAAGGATAGCCAAGGCTCACGGTATGGTAGCCTGCAGCAGTAAGCCTTTCCTGCATGTTATCCATGGAATGAAGCGTCCGGCCCATGCCGTGGACAAGCACCACACACTCGTCACGTACAGTACCACGTGTGGGCTTTTGAATGGAAATACCGGTTTTACTGCAACCGGTAAAACCTGCCAAAGTAAAGAACAGCAGGGCCAACACTCCCAGACGAAATAGAATATTTTTTTTCTTTGCCACTTTCACCACTCCCTACAGCCTACCTTCTGCGACACCATGACAGGCAACAAGTGATCCTGAGGAATCTGAGACTTTTAGAAGTTGCGGGGATTCACGTTTGCAACGCTCGTCCGCATGAATACAGCGGCCATGAAAAACACAGCCAGAGGGAAGGTCAATGGGAGTAGGGATTTCACCGGGAAGTTTAATATGGTTCTGTTTTTTTCCATCTACTCGCGGGATAGCCGAAAGAAGTGCCTGCGTGTAAGGATGACGAGGTGTTTCATAGAGTTCACGGGTAACAGACAACTCACAGAGCGTTCCAAGATACATCACTGCAACCCTGCTGGCCACATGGCGTACCACGGAAAGATCATGGGTGATAAAGAGATAGGTAAGACCACGCTCATCCTGTGCATCCATCATCAGATTTAAAATCTGCGCCTGAATGGAGACATCCAGCGCTGAAACAGGTTCATCCGCCACAATAAATTCTGGATCTATGACGAGGGCCCTGGCAATGGCAATACGCTGCCGCTGCCCTCCTGAAAATTCATGGGGGAAACGATCTCGCCAGGCAGGATTCACACCCACCTGTTCCATCACTTCTGCCAGTCGTTCATCCACCTCTTTGCTGCTTATTTTCTTTCTATGAAAACGTAAGGGTTCTTCCAGGGTACTACGAACACTTTTCCTGGGATTTAAGGAGGCGTAAGGATCCTGAAAAATCATCTGCATACGCTGACGATAGGGCAGCATCTGCCTGGCACTGAGGGTATCTATTCGTTCACCTCTATACAGAACCTTTCCGGATGTAGGTGGATAGAGCCCCATCACAGTTCGGGCAAGAGTGGATTTTCCGCAACCGGATTCTCCCACCACGGCAAGCGTCTCCCCGGATGCGACCTCGAGACTCACCCCGTTTACGGCCTTTACCTCGGTTGTGTGCAGGGATATTTTACCGGAACGGATCTGCAGTTTTTCAAGAAATCCCCCGGAGATATCAAAATACTTATAGAGGTTCTCAATCTTTACGATGGGGGTGCTCATTGCATCTGCTCCGTACCTGCAAAATGACAACTTACCTTACGCTCATCCATTCCTGCCAAAGACCGTAATTCCGGAACTTCTCTGGTACAGATATCCTGACAGAACTCACATCGTGGATGAAAAGAACAACCGGGCGCTATCTCTGTAAGATTGGGCATGGATCCTGGAATCTGCTGCAGCCGATTTTCTTCATCGCATTCGCCATGTCCTGGCAGGGCATTGATCAGGCCTTTGGTATACGGGTGCATGGGACTGGCAACGAGATCAGAAGTTTTGGCAACCTCTATCACTTTGCCCGCATACATCACCATCACTCGTTCCGTAACTTCGGCAACCACACCCAGATCATGGGTAATAAGCATAAGTCCCATATCCTGTGTGTTGCAGAGTTCCAGCAGCAAATCCATGATCTCTGCCTGAATGGTTACATCCAGCGCGGTGGTGGGCTCATCGGCAATGATAATTGCGGGGTCAGTCAGCAATGCAATGGCGATCACGATGCGCTGCCGCATCCCTCCTGAAAATTCGTGGGGATATTGTGCAAGCCTTCGTTCAGGTGAAGGGATATGCACAAGCTCAAGTTTTGCTATGGCTATTTTTGCTGCATCCTTTTTACTGATTTTCCTGTGCGCCCTCAGTGTCTCCACCATCTGTGTTCCGATGGTAAGCACAGGATTTAAGGTCATCATCGGATCCTGAAAAATCATGGCTATTCGATTTCCGCGTATGTGCCGCATCTCACGTTCCGACAACCTGTCCAGACGCTTTCCATCAAAAAGAATTGTTCCCTTACTGATTCTGCCAGGCTTGGAAATCAGATTAATCACCGCAAACCCAGTGACAGATTTCCCCGCCCCGGATTCTCCAACAACCCCCAGGCGTTCACGTTTATCCAGAGTAAAGGAGACATCATTTAAGGCGACAAGATCCCCATGGCGAAGAGCAAATATAACCTCAAGATTATTCACTTCAAGCAGCGACATGGATCAACCTTTATAGAGTTTGGGGTTCAAAACATCACGCAGCCAGTCACCAAGGAGATTGATCACCAGAATAAAGACTATCAGCAACACAGCAGGGAAAAAGGTTATCCACCAGGCACCGGAAAAAATATACTCAAAACCTGCATCAATCAACGACCCGATGGACGGCTTGGTCACGGGCATACCAAGCCCCAGAAAAGAAAGAGCCGCCTCACTCATCACCGCATTGGCCACCTGCACCGTTGAAATAACAAGCACGGGAGAGAGGGTATTTGGCAGGATATGGGAAAACATAATTCGCCTGGAATCGAGCCCGATAACACGCGCCGCCTCAACGTACTCCTTGTTCTTTTCACCAAGCACAGAGGCACGCACGGTACGTGCATATTGCGGCCATTCTGCAATACCGATAATCACAATAAGGATGGGGACAGCTAACTGTTCATACCGTCCAACTCCAAAGGCAATCTGGACAATGGCACTCACTATAATTGCCACCATAAGCGTTGAAAAAGAGAGCTGCACATCGGCAATACGCATGAGCACAGCATCAATCCTGCCACCGAAATATCCAGAAACCAGTCCCACAGCAATACCAATCAATGCCTGCAGGATTACAGCACCAATGCCAATCATGACCGAGATACGCAAACCGTATAACATGGTGGAGACCAGATCTCTTCCCTGAATATCGGTTCCTAAAAAGAAACGGGAGTCACCCTCTTCCGTCCATGAAGGGGGAATCTCTGAATCCATAATATCAATACTTGCAGTATCGTAAGGATTATACGGAGCAAGAAGCGGGGCAAAAAGAGCGGCAAGCAGCAATATGGCCAGAATAGTAAAACTGACCATGGCAACCTTATCACGCTTAAAACTGTACAGCAGGTAAGATTCCTTAATTTTTTGTCGTCTTGTCTGCATCAGCGTGAGGCCACCGTTACGGTTGGATTAATAAGTCCGTAGATGATATCAACCACAGTATTTACCACCACAAAGAGGGCACCCACGACTACCAGATAGGCAACCAGCAGGGCAGTATCCGATCGTTCTACAGCTTCAAGAAACATAAAGCCCATCCCCTGCCATTGAAATACCGTTTCAGTGAGAATGGTAAAGGCGATAAGAATTCCAAGCTGCACGCCACCTACGGTTATCACGGGTAAGAGGGTATTTTTAAAGGCATGTACCAGCCAGATACGTTTAGAGGAAAGCCCTTTAGCCCAGGCATATTTAATATATTCTGTCTCCAGCACTTCCATCATCTCGGCACGAATAAGACGGATAAAAAGCGGCAACATAATGGAGGAAAGGGCAATGGACGGCAAAACAAGGTGTTTTAGACCATCAAGGGTGAAAAAACCGCTCTCCCAACCAAGGATATTTATTGTCTCCCCGCGCCCATAGGAAGGAAGCCAATGCAACTGTACGGCAAATATATAAATCAGAACAATGGCCGTTAAAAATACCGGAATGGAAACACCAACAATGGAGGCTCCCATGGCAAAGCGAGAGAAAAAACGTTTGGGGTAGATGGCCGAATACAAGCCGACGGGAACAGACACCAGAAGAATAATAAGACTTGCCGCAAAGACCAGCTCAATGGTAGCTGGAGCTTTATCAAAAATAACATCCAGGGCCGGGCGTTTAAAAAAGAATGAATGGCCAAGATCACCGTGCATGGCATTGGCCAAAAATCGCCCGTATTGTACAAGAAAGGGATCGTTCAGCCCAAGTTCCTGCCGTAGAGCTTCACGTTCTTCAACAGAAACAGAAATCCCCACCAAATCACGAACCGGATCGCCGAGTTGATGCTTCACGGAAAAACCAATAAAACCGATGACCAGCATAACCACTGTGGCCTGAATTATTCGACGAATTATGAAGGCAAACATTTATTCGATATATTTATGGTTTATTGAAAAATGACAAGCTCTTAAAAAATAAGCAATGTACGAAAAATCATACCAGAAGCGGAGGGAAGTTTAAACAATAATTCTCATTTGTCAGTTGGGGGTAGTAAAGATCAAAAGAATCATGGACAAACAGTGGGTAGAATAGTATTCCTTTAGTATCCATTCCTATGTTAAAATAATGCCGGAGAACAATTACGCTATGGCAACAACAATACGATTGACGACCTTTTACCTTTCTTTCATCCTCTATCTCCTTCTCACCAGCACCCTGCATGCCGCTGAATGTATACCTGATCTTGGCGAGGGGAACATCTGTACCGCCAAGGATTTTACACTTACCGAAACAATACTGAACAACCCGGTGCCAACCAGTTGTACTGAAGGAGAGATCGTTTCGCCACCACTTAACGTCCGGGTAGGCATGGAACCTACGGCAAAAGAACGCTACGACATAGGATTGTTTGCCGGCGACAATGGCGAATCCCCCATAGCAGGAGAGAGTTGTACCTTTATCTCCCTCACCCCCATTGAAAATGGTGGTAATTTTGACGGCACCAGTGGTAGCGGTCCGTACCGGGATCTTGACAGCAATCAATGCGGTGATACTCTTAAAGATGATGGTGTTGTCTATAGAGATATGCTCCTGAGCAATGTTTTATGCCAGGACAGTGATAACGACGGGAAGCTTGACCTTGCCTATGTTTTGACCTGGCAGCAACAGGCAGGAGACTGTGACGACCCGACGGATCCGGCCAACTTTCATCCTCCCACATCCTCAAAATGTATTAGTGGTGTAAATAATTTTGACATTGATGTGGATCCCCCAACAGGGCCGCCATCAATCAATGTGATGAAAAGTGCGTCACCCCATATTGTTGAAGCCCCTGGTGCTGAAATCACCTATTCCCTGACCATCACTAACGATGGCCCTGTGGCTGTTACCCTTACCACTCTTGGTGATGACAAATTTGGTTCTATTAACGCCACCGGCAGCTGTTCCCTCCCACAGCCTCTTGAGCCAATGGAGAGCTATCAATGCAGCTTCACAGAAAATATTACGGGTACTGCAGGTACAACACACACCAACACCATCACGGCGATCGCCGTGGATAGCAACGCAACCCAAGCCACTGACAATGACAATGCTACTGTTTATTTTGTTGCCCCATCAGAAACTGCATCCATTGGTGATCTTGTCTGGAATGATCTTGATGGCGACGGATATCACAGCTCAGATGAACCAGGGATTGCAGGCGTCACCGTGACACTGTCGCAAGACAATGGCAGCGGCTACACAGATCTGGAGACAAAAGTCACAACAACAGATGGACACTATGAGTTCACTGCACTTCCTGCGGGTACGTTTCGGATCACAGCAGATACATCAACACCACCACTCAGCCATATGGTACATACCGGCGGTGCGCTGCCCCATGATGTTCCGTTGAGCGATAACGAGCACTATATGCTTGCTGATTTTGGCTTTTCCCAGGCCTCCATCACCGTCACAAAAGCTGTAGCCCCGGATGTGGTTCCCGCTAATTCGCCTACGCCTGTTGATTACACGGTTACCGTGCAAAATGATGGCGCTGTTGAAGTGGTACTCACGGAGTTATATGACGCCCCCTTTGGCGATCTCAGCACGAAAGGCTGCATCCTCCCTCAAACCCTTGCAAAGGGAGACAGCTACACATGCACCTTTCGAGAAACAATTTCAGGAAATCTTAACGATACCCATACCAACACGGTCTTCGCACTGGGCCAGGATCAGAACAACAACCATGTTTATGCGGCTGACAGTGCTCAGGTCTCCTTTATCGACTCCAATAAAGGAATAATTGGCCACCTGGTCTGGAATGACCTTAACGCTGATGGTGTCTACGACTTAGGAGAACCCTTTTTCGATGATGTCACAATGGCACTCAGCGGTACAGAGTCAACAACTACCACTACGCATTATGGTGGCCAGTATATTTTTCATGGTCTAGCTGCCGGAAATTACACGGTCGCTGTAACCGATACTAATGCTGTATTAAATCAGCATGTGTTAACCACCTTGAAAGAGCCCTATGACAATATTACTCTCAATGTGGGAGAGATTAACGGACTTATCAATTTTGGCTATGTTAAAGCACAGCTGGCTGTTACAAAAACGGCGGATAAAACCATTATCTTTTCGCCTGGCGAGGTTGTGACTTTTAGCATTACTGTCTCAAATCCCGGCAGTATCGCTCTGGATGTCACGGTTCTCAATGACAATGTCTTTGGAGACCTCAATGGCACAGGTAGTTGCAGTCTTCCCCAGGCTCTTGCAGCAGGCGCAGATTACACCTGTACTTTCACGGAAAACATCCGTGGTAATGCTGGGGATATGCACAACAATGTAGTCGATGTTACAGCAGAGGACAGTGCCGGAAATGTTTTTTCCGCATCTGACAACGAAACCATCCGAATTATAGGCGATATTGGTGGAGCCATCGGTCATCTGGTCTGGCTTGACAATAACGGTGACGGGATCAAGGACAGTGACGAGCCAGGTATTGATGGAATAACCGTAGACCTGTTACAAAACAGCAGTGTGATAGCCAGCACAGTCACCACTCACGGTGGACGCTATGGTTTTTTGGCAACTAACGGGAATTATAACGTCCTGGTCACAGACACATCTCATCTGCTTGACGGATTAACTCTCAGCGGAGGCAGCAACCCGCATACAAATATCGCAATCAACAACTCCATATACCTGTCAGCTAATTTCGGGTACACCACGCCCATTGTACCACCCGTGGCCAGCCTTACACTGGATAAAGCCACCAATGGAGAGGACGCTGATAATTCTCCGGGACCAACAATACCAGCCGGGGAAAATATCGACTGGACATATGTAGCAGCAAATACAGGATCCTATTTCCTCACAGCTGTTACTGTAACAGATGATCAGGGAGTATCTGTAACCTGCCCGAAAGACAGCCTGGAGATAGGCGAATCCATGACCTGCAATGGAAATGGGCGAGCAGCCAGGGGCCAATATAAAAATATTGGAACAGTCACCGCAACTGCACCTAGCCAAGGAGTGATCACAGCCAGCGACCCCAGTCATTATTTTTGTAAACCCTTTCCATGGCATCTCTTTATTCCCAGACCAGACTGCTCACCTGTTCCCGATTATTGCTATATGGTGGCCGAT
>JAOZLI010000593.1 GCA_029934915.1 Desulfocapsa sp.
TTGATAATGGCCTGGCCATTATGATATTTGGTTTTGTGGTTGCCTTTGTTCAGCAAATCACGGGACAATCCGGCGATGCCTTTTATTTTGTATTTCTGAATGGTTTTATCAATATTGGCAAGTCCCTGCTTCTTGGTATTTTTACTGGACTGACACTGGATATTGTTCTGCGTAATCTCAAAAGCAAGGAAGAGATGATGACAGGTGGACTGGCTTTGCTTCTCCTCTGCAGTGAACTTGCTACGTATCTCAATCTCTCTTCTCTGCTGGCTGGAATTGCAGCAGGATTTATTCTGGTAAACAGGGCTGAGCGTGATGTGAGAATATTCAGGGCACTGAACAGTTTTGAGCCACCTATCTATGTATTGTTTTTCACATTGGCTGGCACCCATCTTGATATCAGGGCACTAGGTGCAGCCGGCATTCTGGGTGGTATTTATTTTCTGGCAAGAATCACTGGGAAAATCAGTGGGGTCGCACTTGGAGCACGTATTGCAGGAGCACCTCAGGTTGTGGGGCGCTATCTTGGAATGGGCCTTGTTCCTCAGGCGGGAGTTGCCATCGGACTTATTTTTCTTATTGCAGGGGATCCTGCACTTAGCGAATATTCTGCCATGATTACCCCTGTGGTACTTGCCGGAGTTTTTCTCTCTGAGTTGCTCGGTCCCTCCACTGCACGTTTTGCCCTGAATCAGGCCAGAGAAGCCCATGCTTTAACAGAGGAAAAAGAGAAAAAGGGAAATGGACAGATAACTGAAGAAGATGATCTTCATCTTCGTTCTGCTGCCGGCGTTGAATTAGTTCCCTGGATCTGGAAACAGCTCAGTCCTCAAATCCCATCCAATGGCGTGGTAGCCTTTGGCGCAGCACATCCTGCTACAGTTGGAGGGCTTGCCAGGTTTGCAACTATTTTTGCTCACCATCTGCGTTGCCTGCCTATGGCCGTGCGCATTGTCGAGCCGGGAACCAGTATTCCACCTGCGTTATTTCATAAAGAACTGAAAGAAGTCTCCACCATGGGGTATCCCATGGTCAGCGAAGTAC
>JAOZLI010000594.1 GCA_029934915.1 Desulfocapsa sp.
ATCCGACTAAAGCGTACTTTGTTTCATGCAGAGCATGGATTTTCAGTTTGAAAAAATTCATATCCCGAAAACCATATGCCTGCCTTTGTAGTGTTTTGATTTTGTTGTTGGTCCCCTCTAAGGGACCTGTTGATATTGGATAATCGTAGTAAGCAAGAATACCGTCGCGGTGACGGTTGAGAGTGCCTGCAAACTTATCAAGCATCTTGATACCGGCACTTCTTGCTCTGGCAATCCATTGGTCAAGGAAAGTAGATGCAGTCTTCTTGTTTTTTTTAGACCATAACTGACGAAGATCTTCTTTCAGATAATAGGCAGTAGCCAATGGTTTGTTGAGTTGTAGGGCTGCCTTGAGCCGCTCTTTCTCATCGTGCTCTTGGCGTAGATTGTCTGGATTTTTCAACAGAAGCCACCTGGTTCCTTTGAGAACTTGTTTGTCGCTTTCTTCAGCATCGCGCTGCAGATCCCTGCGTAGGGTAGCAAGTTTGTCATTGAACATTTTGACGATATGAAAGTGGTCAAACACAATGGCGGCATCTGGGAGGTGCGTTGTAACCGCTGAAATAAAAGATGGAGACATATCCATGGCAACAGCATCGATTTTTGCTCTGGAGCTTTTCAATCTTTTCCAGAAAGGGAGCAAAGCATCAGCTCCTTTGCCGTCACCGACAAAAACAACAATACCCGTAAGGAGATCAAGCACTACAGTGAGATAACGGTGCCCCTTGCCGATAGAGATTTCGTCAATGGCAATGAGGTCCAGATCTTTCAACCTGGGTTTGGCATAGTGTTTTGAGAGATACCGTTTTTGGATATCTTTCACTACATCCCAGCTGACACCAAGGTGTCTGGCAGTGTCTTTGATTGTCATATGGCGTGATAGCTCCAAAGCATAACGTTCAAACGACTTGGTATATGTTCGGCGTGGATTGGCAAACCCAATTTTAATCTGTCGGACAATCCCGCAGTCATGGCATTCAACTCTGGGGATATGGAGTGTGACGTAAACCATTTTTCTGCCAATTGGCAGAGTTTGA
>JAOZLI010000595.1 GCA_029934915.1 Desulfocapsa sp.
TCTATCCCGGTTATAGTATCAGCGTTTTTCTCAAAATACTTCGCACTTTCCTGTAAACGGAGGCTTCCTGGTTGTTTTACATTTTGCTTATATAATTATAATTGATAAGGAAGGCTAGAACTACTGCGCTTGTTAGGTCTCATTTGTTTTGACAGCATCTATTGATGAGGTATAAATTATTATGAGAATGGTGGTGTTTACGTTGTGGTAAGCCCTTCTTGAGTTAGAAAAGCCCCTTTCCGGCTCAGCTAAACCATTGAAGAACGACTTTTGTAATTTATGATTTGGGGGTAACTGAAGGAGATAACGATGGAAGATCAGGCAGGTTATTTGGATAGGAATCCCAATATAAGCAGGCGCGGCTTTCTTAAAAGTTGCAGCGTTGCTGCTGCTGCGCTCGGCCTTTCGGAGGCCATGATCCCAAAACTTGTGGCAGCGGCCGAATCTGCCCCCCGGCCTCCTGTGATCTGGCTCCATTTTCAGGAATGTACCGGGTGTACTGAAAGTCTGCTTCGGGGGTCTCACCCGGATCTCGGTCGTCTTATTCTCGATATTATTTCTCTCGATTACCATGAAACCGTCATGGCTCCATCCGGCCATCAGGCTGAAAAGAGTCTGCATGATTCTATAGAAAAAAATGCGGGTAAATATATCTGCGTGGTTGAAGGGGCAATTCCCACTGCAGATAACGGCAATTTTTGCAAAATTGCCGGGCGTACAGCCATGGATATTCTGGCAGACGTTGGCCCCAAAGCCGCAGCAGTAATTGCAATTGGAACCTGTTCATCCTATGGCGGAATTCAGGCAGCTGCCCCCAATCCGACTGGTGCCAAAGGTGTAGGGGATCTGCTTTCCGGGGTTCCCATTGTCAACATTCCCGGGTGTCCTCCCAATCCTGTGACTTTTTTAGGCACAGTGCTTCATTATTTGACTTTTAAGCGTCTTCCCAACTGTGACAATCTTGGCCGTCCTCTCTTTGCCTATGGTCGCAGGATTCACGATCACTGCGAACGTCGGGCCCATTTTGATGAAGGTC
>JAOZLI010000596.1 GCA_029934915.1 Desulfocapsa sp.
TTCCGAAATAACATGCCAACTGTTCAAGATTGGCAGAGGATGGTGCTAACGTGATGGTAAGTTGTGGTCTTGTGGCACTGGTCATTGTCTCCACAGGTTTTTGCTCAAGCACTGGCATGGCAAGGGAAAAGGCCTTTGTTTGAAAAGCTGACATCTCTGCATAGGCCTCTGCCACCGGAAAACGAGGAAGAGCCGCCCTGTTGTTTAAGCTACTCACCCCTCCTGAATGCTGACCAAAAGCGGTGTATCCAAGATCTTTTATAATCCCCATCAGCTCAAGATTATATTCGCCATAGGGATAAGCGTAGAGGGCCGGTGCTGAACCGAGTTTTTCTTCCAATCGCCTTTGGGCACCGGTTATATCATCCACCATCCGTTGCTTCCAAGCCTCTTCTGATTCGCCTTCTTTTTTCCTCACCAGATAGTCATGATTCTGGCTGTGATTGGCAAACGTTGCATCATATTGCTGCATCTCCTCCATATGTGACCAATCCATATAAGCAGGAATACCTTGATCAACCACACCCGTGGCTACAAAAACCGTAAAGGGATACCCCATGGCTTTAAGCCGGGGATAGGCTTCTTTATAGACTGACATATAGGCGTCATCGATGGTGATGGCAATGGTCTTTTCAGGGAGAACTTTGTTTTGTTTTAGCGCCTCTACTATCTCTACAAGGGGTAGAACTGAAAAGTTATTTTTCTCGAAAAACTCAAGCTGCTCTTCAAACTGGGCAAGGGTTATATTAGTACTGGGATAACGAGATTCACCGAAACGGTGATACATAAAAACAACGGCCTGTGCGCCTACCTGTTTGGCCAGTGCCATCGAGGTAGGAAGTAAAGCGGAAAGAATGATAAAAAGACAAAGAATCTTTTTCATTTCCCTCATACTCCTGCTTCTTTAGTAAGATGAATTTCCTGCTGTGGTAAAGCCATGGCAATGGAATTGTCTTTTTTGAAAGCATCCATCACCTGCAGCCAGAGATCACTCTGTGCATTCAAAAAATCTTCGTTTTTCGTCCAGCAGAGAGCT
>JAOZLI010000261.1 GCA_029934915.1 Desulfocapsa sp.
GTCACTGCGGCGTACCTGATTGTCCTCATTCCATTACCTGATTACCATCAAAGCTCAGGTAAATATAAAATCGAATTGTAGGAGCCCCGCCCCTGCGGGCGATTTTGCTGAATTAACAACACTCTACAATCGCTCGCAGGGGCGAGCTCCTACATATAATATAGTTTAGCTGAGCTTTGATGGTAATCACATTCCATTAAATTTGCATTCCTCGAATATGAAGTTTTTTACTTAGCCATCTGATATTTTACTTTTACGACTTCTTCAAAGTAAACGACCCGCAAATCGAACAATTTGATTATATTCCCCCTATTCCGTTAGCAATCTTTTTTTGCAGGATTCAACCAAGAAGTTCTTGTCTTTCCATTTTTCTTTTGCTATAAGGTGATGTTCACTTGTGAGGGTTACAGCTCAAAGCTGTAGCCCTTTTTTATCATTAACCTTAACACCGGGTCGCAGTCAGGCCACAAGAAGAGTAGGAATCCATGACAGAGGAACTTAATCAAACAACCCAGGACAACGACGAAGAGTTAAGCTTTGCAGAACTCTTTGAAATGGAAGAAAACAACACAGTGGTTAACGTCGGAGACGTTGCCATCGGAACCATTATTGGTACCGTGGACGATTTCGTCCTTGTGGATGTCGGAGATAAGGCTGAGAGCTATATCGCCAAATCCGAATTCCAACTGGATGCAGAAACCGAATTCAACATCGGTGACACATTCGAAGTATTTGTAGAACGCCGCAAAGATGAAGGCGGTCTCCTGCTGTCACGGGACAAGGCAATTGCCATCAAGGTATGGGAAGATATTGCCAAGATTCAAGAAGAAGACGGTACCATTGAAGGAAAAGTGGATAATCGCGTTAAAGGCGGCATGTCCGTTAATATCGGCGTTCCAGCATTCCTCCCCTATTCTCAGATCGATCTGCGACCAGTTAAAGATCTCGATGCTCTTATCGGCGAATCCTTTGATTTCAAGATCCTCAAATTTAACCGTAAACGCAACAACGTGGTTATTTCCCGTCGTGCCATCCTCGAAGAGGCCCGCGCAGAACTTCGTGAGAAGATGCGCTCAGTCCTTCAAGAAGGCCAGATCATCAAGGGAGCGATCACCAACATTACCGATTACGGTCTCTTTATCGACATGGGCGGCATGGACGGACTCTGCCATATCACAGACCTTTCCTGGGGACGCGTATCCCATCCTGCCAAACTGTACAAGGTTGGCCAGGAACTCGAGGTTAAAGTCCTTAAATATGACAAAGACAACGACCGTGTATCCCTCGGTGTTAAACAGCTCAAAGCGGATCCATGGGCCACCGTTGCTGAGCGTTTCCCCATCGGCGAAAAATCAGTGGGCAAAGTGGTTTCCATTACCGATTACGGTGCATTTATCGAGCTTGAAGAGGGCGTTGAAGGCCTGATTCACGTTTCCGAGATGACCTGGTCCAAAAAGCCTCGTCACCCATCCAAGATCGTTACCGTTGGTGACGAAGTGGAGATCATGGTTCTGAACATCGAGCCAGAGACTAAGCGTATCTCTCTTGGCATGAAGCAACTCCTTCCAAATCCATGGGATATGGTTACCGACAACTATCCTGTTGGATCTGTTATTGAAGGAAAAGTTAAGAACATCACTGACTTTGGTATCTTTATTGGTATCGAGGAAGGCATTGACGGACTTATTCATGTTTCTGATCTTTCCTGGACCGAGCGCATCAAGCACCCATCCGAGAAA
This sequence comes from Desulfocapsa sp., assembly GCA_029934915.1. Lineage (GTDB taxonomy): Bacteria > Desulfobacterota > Desulfobulbia > Desulfobulbales > Desulfocapsaceae > Desulfocapsa. Next base: position 1,740 of record JAOZLI010000261.1, read on the forward strand.
TACTCTAAAGGCGAGACCATTCAGGCCGTTGTTCTTAAAATCGACAAAGAGCACGAACGTTTCTCACTGGGTATCAAGCAGCTTGAGCCAGATCCATGGCAGGCGGCTTACAACAACTATCCTTCCGGTACTATCATCGAGGGTGCAATCACCAACGTTACTGACTTTGGTGTATTTGTACAGCTTGAAGAAGGAATCGAAGGACTGGTTCATGTATCAGAGATTTCCAAAGATAAAGTCAAAACTCCAGTTGGTATGTATCAGGTTGGCGACACCTTAAAGGCCATCGTGATCAACGTATCAGCCAAAGACAGAAAAATCGGACTTTCCATCAAGACCCTTGAAGAAGAGGGCGAGGAAGGTGCTGCTGAGAATTACGCCAAGAAGAAGGAAGAGGCCGCAGCTGCCGCGCCTTCCACCTTTGGCGATCTTCTCAAGGCTGCGGCTGATGACAACCAGGACCCTGCAGCAGACGAGTCTTCTAGCGAAGACGTCTCAGAAGAGAAGTAAATCTTCTGGCCACCTGTTTGGTGAACGAAGTTGCTTTAGTGAGAAATAATTCTTCTCGCTAGGGCAACTTTTTTTTTGTAAGATATTTTGAGAATTTTTTATTTTACTAACCTTAGGACCCACTCAGAATTAATACGTTATTTCTGAGTGACCCCTTAGGGCTCGGAAAGAAATAACTTGGACTTTCCAATTCGTAACTGCACCACATCTTCAGTCGATTTTATATATTCACAATCCTCACGTAGCCAGCTACGCTGCGGTTGTGAATATATAAAATCGACTGAACCTGCAGCACATTTACGACCGGAAAATACCAAGTTATTTCTTACCGAACCCTTAGCGCAACTAACAAGAATTGGAATCATGTTAAAAAAAGAACTCGTAAATGAAGTAAGTACTGACCTCTCGCTCCACAAGCAGGACGTGACTGCAGCACTGGACATTATGCTGAGCACCATGGAAAATGCACTGAAGGAAGACCGAAGAATTGAACTGAGAGGTTTTGGAAGCTTCGCTGTGCGTAAACGCAAAGCCAGAAGTACCAAAAACCCTAAAACTGGCACCATCATGAATATTCCAGAACGTAAGACCATCCACTTCACCATGAGTAAGTCACTCAAAGAAGCACTCATCCAGAAGTAGGACGTATTTCAGTTACAAAAAGGGAGTAACATCCCCTTTGCCTTCTCGTAACACCACAGGATAGTCACCGCTTAAATCGATAAGTGATGAAGGGTCGGGATAGACATCGCCGCCATCAATAACCAAATCCACTCGTTTGCCAAAGAGAACATCGATGTCATACGGGTCGGAGGCGGCGGACTCATCATCGTCATGGGGGAGAGAAGTGTTTATAAGCGGGTTCCCCAATGTCTCCAGCAGCATTCTGCAAATCTCATTTTCAGGAACCCTGATACCAACAGTTTTCTGTTTAGTAGCCATGGCCTTTGGAACCAGCTTGGTTCCGGGAAGGACGAAGGTATATGGACCGGGAAGATTTCTTTTTAAGAGTCGATAGGCCACATTTGACACATGAGCATAGCTGCTGATATCTTTCAAATCAGAACACATAAATGAAAAAGGTTTTCCTTTAGGTCTGTTTTTTATCAGATTTATTTTTTTTACAGCTTTCTGATTGGAAAAATCACAACCTATGCCATAACCTGTATCCGTTGGATAGCATATAACAGCACCACGTTTCAACTGATCGACGACCTGCTGAATTAACCTCTGCTGAGGATTATGGGGGTTAATTTCCAGTAACATATTTATTCTCCATACCTTAGTAAACCATAGCCAGCAACAGAAAACAAAAGCTAAAATTTCTTTTGTGCTTTTTCACGTAGGGATGAAAAATAAATAACTTCCGCATTTAGGCGCTCAGATTTAGGCCAGTTTTGATTGGCCTGATTGAAGGAAACCGCAGGCGTAGCTGGCTACGGTGAGGATTTCGTGATTGAAGAACGATCAAAAATGGCCTGAAGATGAGATGTATAAATCGGGAAGTTATTTGTTTTTCATCCCGTAAGTGCTAAAATAGTCTCAAGTTAGAAATTGCTCCATTTTTTTATTGATTGA
>JAOZLI010000262.1 GCA_029934915.1 Desulfocapsa sp.
GACCAATCCCAGATAAAAGAGATAAAAGGGGGTAGAGTAAAATTAAAACGTATGTGATTCCAGCCGCTAAGTGTGTTCAGGAGTATGGTTTTCATTGACCTGGTCAATAGTCGAGGCAAGTTTTTTGCGAAATGTGGTGTAATTAATTGCTTCCATATTAAGTCTCCTATTCCTACTCTAAGCGTACTTGTTATTGTACGCATGCTTTTTCTTGGAAAGTAGCTTCTTTTCCATTCTCACACAACAAGCCCTTAACGAGCACTCCACACCTGAAACATGAGAAGGCCATTCATCTTGTTGTCGAGATTCGACGGAATTCTTAGGCGTGGTAAAGAAGCAGAGCGTAAACAATTATAATACCTTTTCTGCAGGAAGGATAACCTCAATATTCTCGACGAGCAAATCGATGAATTCAGATTTGATAAGCTCTTTGTTGTTGTGATCGGAAACCGTGGCATCTGTCACCACCATAAACTTGTTTGCTTTGTTCATGAAGTCTGTTAACCGGGCACCTGGTATCAGATCAATCTTCCCTTCAATTCGTAAGTTTTTCGTTAGAATAATAACAGGTGTCGTGAGAGTAGGCATGATTTTTCCTCTTTATGTGAGTTTGTTACCTTGAGTATCTGTCACGGAAGCCAAGAAGTCAATTATTTAATACCTGATCTTCTCTTCCAGCGTGCTCCAGATTTCAAAGGTTTTCAAGGCCTCATCACGTAAAAGTTGTTGCATGGGCATAGCTCTGTCGTGGACTTCTTTTTGTAACTCTTCGTAGACAAATGCATCATTAAAACCTGCTGCCGCTGCATCGTTGCGGTCAGCTGCGAAGGTGATACGTTCTATTTTTGCCCAGTAGGCAGCTGATAGACACATGGGGCAAGGTTCGCAATTTACAATGAGCTCACATCCTGAAAGATCGAAAGTGTTAAGTACTGAACAGGCCTTTCGAATACAGTCAATCTCAGCATGCGCTGTTGGGTCGTTGCTTGAGCTTACCCTGTTCCATCCTTCTGCGATGATTTCGCCATCACGTACAATGACGGCTCCAAAGGGGCCACCGTCTCCCGCTTTCATATGTTCGGTGGCAAGTTGTATTGCTTTCTTCATGAAAAAAGTGGCATCCATTATTTTTCCCTCTTTCAACAAGGTGCTTCTCCATGTATTATGTGGGCGAATTGCGAATGGTACTAAGTCAAAATATATAAAGGAGTATACAAATGAAAAAGAAAATGGAAAAGGCCTTTAATAAGCAGGTCAATGCTGAGTTGTATTCCAGCTATCTCTATCTGTCCATGGAATCCTATTTTCAGTCAGTGAGTTTAACCGGTTTTGCCAAATGGATGCGTGGCCAGGTGCAGGAGGAAATGTTCCATGGAATAAAAATATACGATTACATTCATGAGCGTGGTGGCCGGGCACAATTTGACGCCATTGACAAACCAGTGTCTGAGTGGAATTCTCCCCTTGTGGCCTTTGAGCATATTCTTGCCCACGAGCAAAATGTGACAGAGTTGATAAACGATCTGATTGATGTTTCCCTTGATGTTCGTGATCATGCAGCCAAGGCTTTTCTTGACTGGTTTATCATCGAACAAGTTGAGGAAGAATCCACCGTTGGAGAAATCGTGGATCGTCTGCGTTTAATTGGAGATGATTCAAGTGGTCTGTTTCTCCTTGATTCTGAGCTTGGTAAACGGGTTTTTACGCTGCCTGCAAAATAGTTTTACGATCTGCTTGCCATCCCTGTTTCAGTGTTTACTTGTTTTGATAGTGATTATCAAATTAATTCGGTAACTCTTAAGGAGATGGCATGAATCGGAAAATAAAAAAACGGGTTTTACAACTCTTGGAAGGCGATCTGGCGACGGCTCGTCGGGAATTTGCAGCATTTGATGAGCATGGGCTCGTAAACCCCCTCTTTTCGGCATTATATCGTCCCGAAGAGATGTTGCGCTGGCATACGGTAACGCTCTTTGGCGAAGTGTTGTCTCGCCTTGCAGACAAAGATATGGAGGCTGCGCGGATCGTTATGCGCCGCTATATCTGGAGTCTGAATGACGAGTCCGGAGGAATAGGCTGGGGAGCACCGGAGGCCATGGCAGAAGGTATTTATCATCATGACAGGTTGTGTGACGAATATCTCCATATGCTGATCTCCTATATGCTTCCAGATGGCCCTCTTGAGCATCAGGATGGGAACTTCCTTGAGTTGCCTGCATTACAGCGGGGGCTTCTCTGGGGAATTGGCAGAGTGGCGGAGAAACGAGCGGATCTGTTGCGTGAAAAAGCTATTGTGCCCAATTTGCAGGTTTATCTTTCCTCTGAAGATGGCACAGTACGGGGACTAGCTGCAAGAGCACTTGGCCTGCTTGGAGCAGTTGAGGCGAAGGAAGAGTTAACTGCTTTAGTAGCCGATGCCCATATGATCCGTTTTTATCATGATGGAGAAATTTCGGATATAAGTGTTGGTGGCTTTGCCAAGTCAGCTTTAACGGTCTGAATTAAATATGAGTACACAAGTGAGCGAAGAATCAATAACAAGATTGGGGTTTTTGCAGTTTGACGTGAGGCAGGGAGATATTTCTGCAAATTTAGCAAAGGTGAAAGCCTGCCTGGCAAAGCTTAAACCAGCTAAAGGCAGCCTTATTGCCTTGCCCGAAATGTGGGCAACCGGATTTGTCTATGAAGATCTTGCCCGGTTAAGTCAGGAAATTCCAGCGTTACTGCAGGAACTCGAAGCTATTGCCAGTTCCTATCAAATTGTGCTGGCTGGTTCTCTTCCCCAGAGTGAAACAGTCAATGGGGAAATACATCTGGTCAACCGGCTGTTTTTTTCAGGGCTTGGGCGCCAGATTGTTCCCGGAATAGATAAACAACATCTCTTTGCTTTCTGGAAAGAAGATGAATGGTTTCAAGCGGGAGTTCAACCAGACCCTGTCTATCTCGAGACGCATGCGCTTGTGGGTGGTCTTATCTGTTATGATTTACGTTTCCCAGAAGCTGCACAGTTACAGTGTCGAAAGGGGGCAGAGATCCTTCTGATGTCCGCTCAATGGCCGCTTGCCCGAATAGAGCAGTGGAAAATCCTGCTTCAGGCTCGTGCCATAGAAAATCAATGTTATATCGTTGCCTCCAATGCCTGTGGGCGCTGGGATCATTTACAACTGGGTGGCCATTCCATGGTTATTGCACCGGACGGTGAGGTTCTGGAAGAAGCTGGCGAGACGGAACAGTCGACTGTAGTTGAATGCAACCTGGAGGTTCAAAAGGAGTTGCGGGAACGTTTTAATACAGTTGCTGCAGCACCCTGGTCGAAGGATGATTCCGACAAGGTCTACACACTGAACCGACTGCAAGAGGTTGTAGCGCATCGTAAAAGAACCGGACAGACAATCGTTTTTACCAATGGCTGTTTTGATATCATTCATGCAGGACATGTTGATTATCTGCAAAAGGCAAGGCAGCAGGGTGATTTTCTGGTGCTGGGGCTAAACGATGATCATTCCATTCGTTCCATTAAAGGCCCTGAACGTCCGGTGAATGAAGAACTGCATCGTGCAAGAGTCCTGGCTGCATTGGGTTGCGTGGATGCAATTGTTCTCTTTGGTGACGATACTCCTTTGAAGTTAATTACTGCTTTATGTCCTGATGTTCTAGTTAAAGGCGCAGACTGGCAGGAAGATGAAATTGTTGGCGCCAGAGAAGTCAAAGCTGATGGTGGCCGAGTTGAGCGTATTCCCTTTACCAACCAAACATCCACTACAGATATGATTCAGCGGATTAAGGGGGCGGGCTGACCCATACGAAAAAGTATCTTTTGGGAT
>JAOZLI010000263.1 GCA_029934915.1 Desulfocapsa sp.
CTCCTATACTACCAGTTCACGAATTATCTTTACCAGCCTGTCAAAGGGGACAGGTTTGGTGAGGTAATCGTTCATTCCTGCTTCTCTGCATTTTAATTCAAAATCCGTCGTAGCCTGTGCCGTAAGTGCAATAATTGGAATGGCAAGATGTGCGGATCCTTCTTCACTTTTTCTGATGCGTTTAGTCGCTTCCAATCCGTTCATGACAGGCATCCTGATATCCATAAGAATGATGTCTGCTTCCTCTTGCTCCATTTTATCGAGTAGTTCCTGCCCATGTTGGCAAACAGTGACCTGAGCACCCATTTCTTCAAGATAAGCAGCGATTATGCGTTGATTAATAAACTCATCCTCAGCAAGCATCACGCGAATACCCAGGAGGGGATTCTCAGTTAAGGATTTTTCCTGGTCCTCATCAATTGCATAGGATTCATCTGTTGCAAGAGCGCAATGAATGGTAAAACAAAAGACTGATCCTTCAGGGCCTGTTTGTTTGAGCCAGAGTTTTCCTCCCATATGCTGCACAAATTCGTTGCTGATCGTAAGACCAAGGCCCGTACCTTCAATGATTTCGTTCGACTCTATTTTGCCACGCTCAAATGCATCAAAGATGTTTTCAATGTCACTTTCAGAAATGCCATGTCCGCAGTCGGTGATCTTGAACAGCAGTTCTTCCGTGTCATCTGCTGTACCCAGATGTTCTACTTCAATAGAAACAGTACCCTGGTCACTGAACTTAATAGAATTGCTGATAAGATTAATCAGGATTTGTCGGATTCTTCCAGCATCTCCCTTGAGTCTATCTGGTATATCTGTGGAAACTGTCTGGGTAATTGTGATATTTTTTGCTTCTGCCTGAAGATGCATCAATGCCAGGACTTCAGTAAGAAGTTCGGAAAGAGAAAAGGAGTAATGTTGAAGCTGAAACTTTCCAGATTCGATTTGAGACAGATCCAGAATTGTATTCACTGTGTTTTGTAAATGCTCACCAGCCACGGATGTCATAGCTAGAAGTTTTGATTGCTCACTGCTTAAAGGATCTTTTTTAATCATCTTGAGCATACCAAGAATACTATGGAGCGGAGTCCTGATTTCATGACTCATATTGGCAAGAAAGATTGACTTGGCTTGATTTGCTCTTTCTGCTTCGATTTTGGCCAGAATTGCATTTCGTTCTTCGCGTCGTCTTTTGGAAATTTCCTCCTTTAATGATTCGTTTGAAACACGGAGTCGCATATTCATCTGTTGCAGGGCCATCTCAACATTGTGTAATTCTGCGTCACTGGAAATATCCTGATAGACGTAAGTCCCTTCAACTAAGGTTGCAGATGTTTTTGCGAGTTTCTGTAATGGCTCGATGATTTTTTTATTGGTCGTCCAGGCAACAATTGTGGATAAGAGAAGAAGAAGCAGAATGAGAAAAATGAGCAGCATAAATGACCTGGCTGACGGAGCCATTGATTTATTTGCGCGTACGAGCGACACAACGGTGAAGAATTCGTGATGAAAATCAAAATGAACGGCTGTGGATATATAGCGAACACTGTTAATTATCACATCTTCCTTCCAGTTCATCTCTGCGGGAAAGGTGGATGGGATGGCATCATTTTGTAATTTACGGGCGAAAACCCGGTCGTTACTGTCAAGAACCATGATATCCTGATGTGCCGGGAGGTGTGTTCTGTCGAGAATCGGTTGTATGGAGTTTAGAGGAACCAGAGCTGATATAACACCAATAGAATAAGCACCATCTAAAAATGATACTGGCTGGCTCATGCCGATTACGGACATGTCATTAATCGATTGGATGGTTGTGATATGGGGAGTGCCAGTATCGTAAGGGAAGCTGAACAATGTGCTGTTATCAGTGAAAAATCCATGCACATCCAGGTTTTCATCACAGGAGACCGCACTTTTCACAATTCCATTAATGTCGTAAAAGGCCAGAGCCTTAAAAGCATCATTATTATTTTTTAGAGTGTTTAACAGTTGATGACGCTGGTAATCTTTCTGGGCAACCCTCTCTATCTGCTGACCGGCAGTGTCGAGATCGTGAAGGACTGTCTGGAGAAAATTGAAGATCTGGGAACTGACGTTGTCAGCAGTGTTTTGCAGTTCATGACGAACCCAGGTTTTCTTTGCACTATTATGTTGATAGAGGATGAATGAGCCAACCAGAAGAGCCTGAATGGCAAAGACTCCAACAAAGATAAAAAGTATACGAGTTCGTATTGTGGTGCGCATAGCGTGGATTATAAAGATTATTATTGAATACCACTATAAACGAAGAACAGAGAAAGTCGAATCAAAAAAGCCCCTTTTCCAAAGAAATGGAAAAGGGGCAAAAAAGCGGAGTCTAAAAGAAATACTTATGCTGTTGTGAATTTCTGTCCTTTAAGGATTTCATCGACAGAACGCATGTTTCCTTTCATGTAAAAGACGTTTGGTTTGGTGTCATCAGCTGGACGAAGAACCCATACTTTTTCTTCAATCTGGTGAACCAGTTTGTAAACGATATTATCAGGATCTGTCAGGTTACCAAATGTTCTCGCACCTGTGGGGCATGCGGAGGAACAAGCAGTTTCTTTCTCACCTTTAGACAATCGTTCTTCCCAGCAGAAGTCACACTTATCAATGGCGTGACGTGTTGCGTCAAAGTATCTCGCATCATATGGACAGGCAAGCATACAGGTTTTACAGCCAATGCAACGCTTGGAGTCCATAACGACAATACCTGTAACAGGATCTTTGAAAGTTGCCACTGTGGGACATGCTCTAACACATGCAGGCTCGTTACAATGATTGCAAAGCACTGGAATAAACTCAACCTGTCTGTCGAGGGTTCCAGTGTATCTCTTGGTTAAAATACGGGTTCTGTAGCCGTAATCAGGTACATGGTTGGTGGTCTTGCAGGCATCTACGCATTTTTCACAATCGACGCAGAGTGATTGACGGATGACCATGGAGTAGTGAGGATTGTAAGGGTATTTCTTAACGATGGCACCTCCACCGGATGCCTGCGCTTTGCCAACAATGGATGTCAAGGAAAGAATCTTCCCTCCAGCGTAAACTCCGGCAATGGCAAAACCAAGCTTTAAGAACGTTCTTCGTTCTTGTTTGCTGACAGACCCGGTCCCCTCATTCTTCAGATTGTCCAGGTTTATATTTGGAAATTTCATATGGTATAGTTCCTTTATATTCAATTCAATTTTGGTGCAGACGATACAGGTGCCTGTTTACAGGCACCTGTTATGCTATTACCAGATTCTGTGATGACGCTTCATTGCATCTTCTTCAGTTTCACCTTCTTCCATGAAGTGGATAGCACCACAACCAGGACAGATATAACCACCTTCTGGGACGATCTCATGCTCCTCAAGCTGATGGCCGTTAAGCATCTTTTCGCCTGCCAGGTATACCAGCATAATAAAGGAGAGACCCAGGACGGAGATCATTATCTCATGAAATGAAGGGGTGTATGGCAGGAGTGATGCCTCTTCGACAACCCCAAGGGAGTGGTATACAGATTCCATCTGACCTGGAATAACAATGTCATAACGCATAAAGAAAATACCAACCATCATAAGCCCTGTGGCTGTCAGTATGAGATTGAAATTATTACCCCGGGAACGGATAAGCAGGTACAAGGGTAGAATCATCCCTAAGAATATTTCAAAAACCCAGAAGTTTATGGCGTAATCCCCTGTCAGGAATGACATGATGATCAGGTGTTTTCCTTCTGAAACCATACCGGTAGTAATCTTCCAGATGGTGAAAAAGATGATGGTTGAAATAAGGAATATGGTAACCTGGG
>JAOZLI010000597.1 GCA_029934915.1 Desulfocapsa sp.
AAATCACTCTGTTATCTGCTGCCCGCCCTGATGCGTTATCATCGGCACAACGCTTTGACCATCGTTATCTCCCCCTTACAGGCCTTGATGAAAGATCAGGTGGATAATTTTTCCAGGCAGACAGGAACTACCCTGGCCACGGCTATAAATGGGATGCTGACCATGCCGGAAAGAGGGGAGATTATGGATATGGTCAGATTGGGTGATGTGGGGATTTTGTATGTCTCGCCGGAGCAGTTGCGCAATAAATCTTTTGTCCAAACAATCAGCCAGCGAGAGATCGGTGCCTGGGTTTTTGATGAAGCGCATTGTCTGTCCAAATGGGGACATGATTTCCGCCCTGATTATCTCTATTCCATTCGTTTTATCAGGGAATTTGCGCAGCAGGAAAAAACCAAAATCCCCCCGGTTCAGTGTTTCACTGCCACGGCTAAAAAAGATGTGCAAGCAGAAATCATTGATATTATTGGGCGAGAACTTGGCCTGCGAGTTCTGCAATTTAGCGGAGGGCACGAGCGAGACAATCTGCACTACGAAGTGTGGCCAGTGGATTCCTACGAAAAAAATCAGACCATCCTGGCCTTGCTCAAGGCACGGTATGATAATAACGGCAGTGTGGTCATCTACTGTGCAACGCGCAAGAATACCGAAAATCTTGCTGAGTTCCTGGCCCATGAAGGCTATGGGGTGGAGGCTTTTCACGCAGGTCTTGAACCTTTTATAAAAAAACGTATCCAGAATGAGTTCATTGCAGGAGAAACTCCCATCATCTGTGCCACCAACGCCTTTGGCATGGGCATAGATAAAGATGATGTTCGCCTGGTTATCCATGCGGACATTCCAGGATCTCTCGAGAACTATCTTCAGGAAGCAGGACGTGCAGGACGAGACCGTAATGAGGCAGATTGTATTCTGATTTTTTCGGAGCAGGATGTCGAGGGCCAGTTTCGTATGAGCAGCAATTCCCGTTTAACCCAACGGGAAATTGCGCAAATTCTGCGTGGCCTGCGTCATTCTGCCAAAGACGACGG
>JAOZLI010000048.1:0-7024 GCA_029934915.1 Desulfocapsa sp.
TTATGTTGCGAGTTGACATACCTTACTGAAATATCGCTATATTAATATAACAAGGGAACACTTTTATTGTCACTTTCGATTCGATCTGTATGTATTTTACTTCCCTCCACTTCTCAAAAATGTTAGCAGATACAACAAGGTTATCCTGCATTTGCGGGGATGTTTCGTATATTAACTTGTTTGATGCCTTACTGGGATCTGTGTCTCGCGAATGCGGGGGCTTGAGAAGGAGTATTTAAGACAGATTCAACCCACAATGAATTAGTAACCATGCATGCGATGGAAAAGTAACGTTACCAATCTCAACAAGAGGATATTGCAGGAAATATTTGGCATTAGTAACTTTTCAATCCACCTTTATTAATATAACGATCCTCATTCAATTAGCGTACTGCGTACGAATTTTAAAAAGAGAATATCGAACAAGGAATGTCGAATGTCGATCGGAATAAAAGACGACAGCTTGAAGGTTTTTCCCTTCTACGGTGCGATATTCGTCGTTGTCTTTTGATGTTCATCTTTAAAATTCTTCAAAAATGAAGTGGCTATTATACTGGAACAAGAGGACTTCTTGTCTCATAGGTGTTGAAGTAAAAACATCCAACACAGTACGAGAGAACGATTTAAAAGGACTCAAAAAATTTGCAGAAAACTGTTTGTGGCCCTTAGAAAATTCTTTTTATCCTTGAAAAGGGCTGTGTTTATGAAAACCACAAATACAGCCCAGAACTTGTCTCATGCTTAAAAAGTCCAAAATCATTTTCGGGTTTTGGGAACCGGCAATAACAATTCTTCCACAGGTTCTTCACAGGGAAGCGCTTCGCCAATATATTCTTCAATATCCATCATATAAAACGAACTGTCCTCATCGGCAAAACTGATAGATATCCCTGATTTTCCAGCCCGTCCCGTTCGGCCAATGCGATGCACATAGTCTTCCGGCTCATAGGGGAGGGTATAATTTACCACATGGCTGATACCTTCAATATGGATGCCGCGCCCAGCCACATCGGTGGCAATCATTACCTGTACAGCACCTTGACGAAAACGTTCCAGTCTCTTTGTACGCTTATTCTGGGGAACATCTCCCGACAACACAGTACAATTAACACCATCACCACGCAGACGCTTATACAGACTATTGACATCACGCTTCATATTCACAAAAATCATGATACGATCGTGCTCAGTATTTTTGATAATGTTATAAAGAACCAGGTATTTTTCTTGCTTGGTCACCATATAAACGATCTGTTTCACCGTCCCAACGGCCACTTCTTCCGTCTCTGTTTCAATAGAAACAGGAGCTGTACACCACTGGGATGCCAAACGCTTCACATCTTCTGTAAAGGTTGCTGAGAACATCAGGGTCTGGCGTTTATCACGATTGGGGATCTGGTGAATAATGGAACGTACATCGGGAATAAAACCCATATCCAGCATACGATCCGCTTCATCAATTACCATGATGGCAGCCTCTCGTAAGTTCACCACTCGTTTTCTGGAAAAATCGAGCAGTCGCCCTGGAGTTGCCACCAGAATATCAACGGGTCTGTTTTTCAGATTGTTCATCTGACGCTCATAGTCAGTTCCCCCGTAGGCCTCTCCCACATGCATGGGAAGATATTTGGCAATATCTTTAGCATCCTTGGCAATCTGGATCACAAGCTCACGGGTGGGGGCAATAATAAGCGCACGGGGACAACCATTTTTTGGTTTTCCCTGATTTTGCCTGATCAACTGTTGAAAGATTCCGATCAAAAAAACCGCACTTTTACCCGTTCCGGTGGAAGCTCTACCCAGAATATCCTTTCCTGCAATAACACCGGGCAAGGCCTTTTCCTGAATGGGGGTGCAGTATTGAAAATTCAGATCTGCAATGCCGTGCATAAGGCCAGGCGAGAGCTTAAAATCGTGGAATCTGGTTTTTCCTTCCTCAGGGGCAACTTTAAAATCAGAAGCAGACCACTTGGCTTTTCTTTGTCGGGGAGGACGTTCTTTTTGCGGCCTGGCGGGCGTAGGTTGCTGCAACTCAACGGGAGCGGCCACTTCTTGTTTTATCCAAAATGAAGTGGAAACAACTCCTGTTTTTCTATGAAGTTGTTGTTTCTTCCGCGCAACCAGTCTTTTTCGTATTTGTTTGTTTTTCATATGTTATCAATTTTTGCGTAAACATTCATCAGTGTCCTGATGGACGTTTACATTTTTGCGACCTTTCGCAATATATTAATCCCGTCTGGGGTAAAATCTTCTCTGCTGCTCAGTTCAAAGATCGCAGCAACGTCCATAAAAAAACCGTCTGCAACTTCTTCTTTCTGCAACACAAAGGGACCGTTATGAACACAGGAAAAAATACTTCCCCACACCCGGTTTTCATCTTTTTCAAAGTATTGATCAAAAAGATGAGTAAAATTTTTCACTTCCACGCCCAGTTCTTCCTGTAATTCTCGCTCCGCTGATAACTCGTAGGATTCACCGGCTAGTACAACACCACCAGCAGCAATATCCCAGCAGGAGGGATACAAATCCTTGGTATCCGTTCGCTTTTGAAGAAACAACTGCCCCTGCTCATTAAAAACAAGGATATAACAGGCGCGATGAATAAGCCCCTGTTCACGCATTATGCGCCTTGGAACACTATCCGTTTCTTTATTGTCAATATCTACAATCTGAATAATCTCTTCGCCGGGATTATACATCAATATTTTACACCTTAACTTTTATTACAAAAAACAAGAAATTGTGCTTGTTTATATTCTATCATTTACAGAACATAAGAAGTTAGAAAGTTTTTAAAGTAAAAAGTTTATCAAGTATAGTCAGGCAGCAACGCTGCAGTATTACACACTTTACAACTTTGAACTATCCGACTTTCAACTTGCGGAGTTATCCGCTCTCTGGCCGTTCACAGTGCGGTGTAGCCAATGTAGGAGGCCCCTGAACCAACATCTGAGCAATGGTCAGTTTTACCCGAGGCAGAATATGGATTTTTTCCCCCACAAGTTCACGCTCCACCGCCACTAGCCGTTGCAGGAGCGGGGTTCGCTCCATATGCGGTGCCTGAGAATCATGAACAAATTTCTTTTTCACAATCTTCTGACAGCGAAAACAACCAGGGAAATTCAAAACCTGACCGTCTGGACGACGCATGGATGCAGGCACGCCGTGGGTTCTGCACACCATAAGCCTGTGTTTGTACAAAATACAACGTCCTTCTTCATTTAAGGGACACATCACCTGCGGACGTTCATCCCTGGCCTCTGCTGCAGCGCAATCCAGAATATACTGCCTGGAACGTTCCGTTATCTGCTGCTGCTTTTCTGCAGATTCCAGCCAAAAGCCCTGAAAAAGATAGGCCCATTCCGTATAGGTATGATGCTGAAAATAGGAATCACAACAGTTATCCGGGCAACCATCACAACTGAAATTCAATGATTTGGCAACAACATCATAGTCAGCCTCCATGGCCTCATAGATACTGGCAACCTCTGCACTCAATTCATCACTGAGTAGTACTTCTTTCATGCGATTTCCTCTTCGAAACATTGAACCTGATAAATTTCTATATCCGGATGTAAATCCCGCCACCCACTCTCCGGCAGTCCTGCTTTTCGACACAGATGCCCCAGAAACTGCTCCGGAGTGGGTAACTGATCCCATACCTGTGGCAAAAACGTTGCCCCTGCAGTGCCATGTCTCAAAATCACACCATCTATTTCCGGTCGTAGTTTACCGGCAAGGTCATCCCCATCTCTGTATTCAAGCTTCTGTGGTATGCTGAGAACAGAAATATCAATTTCAACAGCTGCAAACTCTTCTGCCGTGAGCGGTGAAAAACGACTATCATGAAAGGCCGCACTCAGGGAATTTCGCTGAACCCCCTCAGTTACAGACCCTGCCGCCTGAAGATTACCAATACATCCTCGCAGCTGACCATTAATTTTCAAGGTCACAAAGGTGCCGTATTCTGCATCGGGCACGGCTTCTTCACTGACACTGCTTTCTGTTGCTACACCCAGCTGCCCGGCGATAGTCTTTCTGGCAATCTGTAATAATGTTTTACCCTGCTCTTCGGTCAATACCTTTTCCATCACCATTCAACTCCCAGCATTAAACAGTTAATACCACTGCCAATTCCAAGCATGGCTCCCTTTTCTCCACGCTGGAATTTCCCTTGTTCCAACGCCATAGCCATGGTTATAGGTGCAGAAACAGAACCAACATTGCCCATAATCTGCAACGTCTCAAAATTCTTCTCCTGATCAAGGCCCAGGGTATTAAAAAGAAGCTTTGCATGGGAGCTTCCTACCTGGTGACAGAAAAAACGATCAACATCGTCTGCATTCCAACCAGCAAAAGAGGCAAACTCCTTCCAGGTTGCGTATGCTGTTTCCACCCCCCTGATCAACAGTTCTTCAGAGTTCGTGTTCATAAGCGTAGTCGCATTCCCGCTGGCTGCCCCCTGGCACAAATCAGAATGTTTGGTATTGGCCTTCCAGGCACCTCGCATAAGACGTGGGCGATCCATATTGGGGCGCAAGCTACACATATACAAAGCAACTGAACCAGATCCAATGGTGAGCGATGCAAAGGCCGGCTTTATTTTCTTTCGGGTCAGGGACGCATCAGACAAAAGAGCCTGAATAGTTGATTCAACAAGTTCCTCAGCCGTCTCTCCCGCCACCACAAGGCCATTTCGTACCTGCCCAAGCTCTATCATATTGGCAAGCATCACCATCCCGTCAAGAAAACCAAGACAAGCATTGGAGATATCAAAAATCAAACAATCTTCAGAAAGTCCTAGCTGGTTATGGACGAAAGCTGCAGTGGCAGGTTCCATCATATCTCTTGAGACAGAGGTAAAAATCAGACACTCAATGGAATCCGGATCAAGATCCCCCTTCTCCAGCACATCCTTGCCTGCCATTGCGGCCCCCTGGCTCGGCCTGGTACCAGGTTCCCACAGGCGACGTTCTCGAATCCCACTCATCAACTCCAACCGTCCCGCAGGGAGTTTCAGACGTTCATACAAGGGGCTCAGTCGCTCTTCTATAGCATCAGATGTCAACACCAAGGGAGGTAATTCGTAGCCAAACGTATGAAGACAAACTTTAGAGTAGTGCATATTTTCAAATGTGGTAAAAGTGATGGAGTCGTATTCATACCCTTCGTTCGGGTGCTTGTACCCTTCGTTCGGGTGAAAAACTGTTCACCCAAAAAGAATAACAACACTTCAATCTGTTAAAGTATTATTCTTTCTGGTAAATTATACACTTACGAATCCATCAAAAGTATGGGCAAGATGCTAATCAAACAATTCTAGCAGAATGTAGCAGGTATGGACTTGGAATACAACAGGCATCAGGTCTGCGACACGTCGCAAAGGCATGATATTTGAGCTTGAAATTTAACTACTCTTGCATTAATTTCTCGGTTTTCTTTCTACAACTAACAACAGATACTAACGCCAAATGACAAACACTCCGATTCTCAATATCAAAAACATCCACAAACGCTTTGATAATCTTGAGGTCCTGCACGGTATCTCCCTCACAGCCCGTTCTGGAGATGTTATCTCACTTATTGGCTCTTCCGGTTCAGGAAAATCCACTTTTCTTCGCTGTATTAATTTACTGGAAACTCCAGATCAGGGGGATATTGAACTGGATGGAGTACCAATTCAATTCAGCACCGACCGCTCGGGAAAACGCACCCCCAGCAATGCCAAACAAGTACAAACATTACGCACTCGTATTGCCATGGTATTCCAGCAATTCAATCTCTGGTCTCATATGACGGTGTTGCAAAATGTTACCGAAGCACCCGTCTGTGTCCAAGGCTTATCGCGTGCCGAAGCAAATGATATCGGTATGGAATTTCTTGATAAAGTTGGCATTGCTGATAAAGCAGACCTCTACCCCGGGTTTATGTCTGGTGGCCAGCAACAGCGTGCTGCCATTGCACGAGCTCTTGCCATGCGGCCGGAAGCCATATTATTTGATGAACCTACTTCAGCCCTTGATCCCGAGCTTGTGGGAGAAGTATTAGCCGTTATGCGCAGGTTGGCTGACGAGGGTACTACCATGATAGTGGTCACCCACGAGATGAGTTTTGCAAGAGATGTTTCCAACAAAACTCTATTTCTCCATAATGGTCTTATTGAAGAACAGGGTGACCCCGCTAAACTATTTTCGAAACCTGAATCCCTCAGGTTACAGCAATTTTTATCCAGCGCGGTGGATTAGCCTCAACACACGCGTCTACACTTATTTGAGGCAAAGGAGAACGGAATGAAAAAGCTACTACTGACTCTTACACTGGCTGCATCTGTTATCGCATCCCCCGCACTGTCCCAAACTGTCCGTATCGGTACAGAGGGAGCCTATGCGCCCTATAATTATATGGATGACAGCGGTAAACTGGCAGGATATGAGATTGATCTTGGCAATGCAATATGTGCCGAAGCTGGTCTTACCTGTGAATTTATAACCAATGAATGGGATTCAATTATTCCAAACCTGGTCGCTGGTAACTACGACATGATTATGGCTGGTATGTCAATTACCGCAGAACGCCAGAAAACAATCACTTTCAGTGACGAATATTACCCCGCAGAGCCTTCAAAATATGCTGCTGCAAGCGGCGACAAATTTGACCTTGCCGCTCTGAAAGGAAAAAAGATTGGCGTTCAGAGTGCAACCATGCAGGCTGCTTACGCAGAAGAACACTTTGCTGCCAATAATAAAATTTTATCCTTTGAAACCTTTGACCAGTCTGTAGCTGACCTGGCTGCAGGAAATATTGATTTACTGCTCGCCGATGGCGATCCTCTTGATGCTGTCGTTGAGGCATCCAAGGGCACATTAGTCTTTGTAGGTGAAGGAGTACGAATTGGTGAGGGTATGGCTATCGGCTTACGCAAACAAGATACAGAGCTGGCGGATACACTGAACAAGGCGCTGACAAGCCTTAAAAAGAAAGGTACCGTCGACAAACTGATTAAAGAATATTTTAAAGATGGTCC
>JAOZLI010000048.1:7124-12052 GCA_029934915.1 Desulfocapsa sp.
TGTTTACCTAATAGCCTACAGCCTAAAATGCTAACAACCTGATTACTATGCTAGAATCCCTGATCGCATGGCTCGGTGAAGATGCAGGTGCAAAACTTGCCTATATCACCAACGGTAAACATATGGCCTGGTACGCCAGTGTCCGTTTTACACTGATAGCAGCCTTTGGTAGTGCTCTTTTCGCCATCCTCTTTGGTTTGATCGGTGCCGCTTTCAAGCAGTCAACATTTCTCCCTGTGCGGTGGTTGGGAAACATTTACACAACCATGGTACGCGGGATACCTGATCTTCTTTTTATTCTCTTTTTCCCGCTGGCCTTTGAAAGACTGGTTGAGTATTTTCTGGCACGTGTGCACTGCGGTGCCGACGTCCTTGCTGCCGCCACTGGATGGCCACCATGTACAGAAGCACAATGGCTGCTGAGTACCGGCGATTACCTTCTTATGGCCTGCATTTCTTTGGGAATTGTCTATGGTGCATTTGCTGCCAATGTTATCCACGGCGCAATCCAGGCCGTACCCAAAGGGCAACTGGAAGCCGCAGCTGCATACGGTTTTACTCCCAAACAGGTGTTCTGGCGCTTTAACGTGCGTCAGATGTGGGTATATTCTCTGCCCGGATTATCTAACGTTTGGATATTAATCCTCAAAGCAACATCCTTTTTGTCATTATTACAAATAGCCGACATTGTTCAGTGGGCCGGAAGACTGGGTGGCGCTAACTATATTGCACGCGTGGGTCTGGTACATCCCGATTGGCGCTGGAAATATTATATGGTGTTATTTATATTTTTTATTCTGCTCACAATGATTTCCGAGCGTGTTTTTGCAGTACTGCAGGCACGAGCCAGCCGTGGAATGTCTCTGGCCGGGGTAAATGATAATGTTTGATTCTCTCCTGCAAACAGGATTTGTTCAGGATATCGTCATACTGGCCAAACCGGCGCTATTCAACCTCTATTTTGCCTGTATCTCCATTCCGCTTGGATTTCCATTGGCCATCCTCTTTGCCCTTGGTAAAGGAAGTCGCAATAAAGTTGTTTCGTTCTTTTCACGTACTTTTATTTATGCCTTTCGAGGATCTCCACTCTTTATCCAGTTTTTTATGTTTTATTCCATCATGCTGGCTTTGAACAGACCTCTCTGGAAGCCTTTAGGAGTAGATGATTTTGTGCTGCATCCATTATTCCTGGGTCCTCTGGTGCTTATTTTAAATACCTGCGCCTATAGTGCTGAAATATTTTATGGCGCGTTAAAATCCACCCCAAAGGGTGAAGTTGAAGCCGCTCAGGCCATGGGAATGAGTCCATGGAACATATTTCGTAGAGTCACGTGGCCCAATATGCTGCGTCTGGCCTGGCCAGCGTACACCAATGAAATGGTCTTCTTATTTCATGCCACCGCCATTGTCTACTTCACCTTGCCTGTCATTAACGAACAGAAAGACTTGATGAATAAGGCCGGAGAATTATTTGAAAAAGATTACAATATATTCCTCCACTTCAGTGTTGCAGGCCTCTATTTTCTGGTAATATCCATGATACTTTTCTGGATAGCCGGCTTGATGCAGAAACACCTGAACAAACATATCACCGGAGCTCCAGCCCTCTCCTTTAAATTCTTTCCTCGCTCGAGGAGCTAGCAGTGATAATAGATTTTCACACCCACGCCTTTCCTGATGCAGTTGCGGCAAAGGCCGTGCCCCGCCTTGAAAAGGTTGGAAATATTAAAGCCCACACAAAAGGCACTGTGGATGCACTTCTTGCCTCCATGGACAGTGCCGGAATTGAAAAAAGTGTTATCTGTTCCATTGCCACCCGGCCAGAACAGTTTGAACCAATTCTTGACTGGTCACGTACAATCAGATCCCCACGCATAATCCCCCTTCCCTCTATTCACCCGGATGACCCGGATTGTTTTGAGCATATCCAACGCGTGAAAGAAGAAGGCTTTATCGGTATAAAAATGCACCCTTATTATCAGGACTATTTTCTGGCTGATCAGAAACTGGACGATTTTTATGCAGCGTTATCTGATAGTAGCCTGATCCTGGTTGCGCACTGCGGATTTGATATCGGATTCCCTCGTACCCGTTGTGCAGATCCTGCACAAATTCTCCAACTGTTATCTAAATTCCCAAAGCTCAGATTTATAGCCACCCATTTTGGCGGCTGGCAACTATGGGATGAGGTGGAAGAGATGCTTATCGGCAAAGAAATATTTTTGGAAATATCCTTTGCCCTCAAGTATCTTAAAGCAGAGCAGATGAAACGAATGTTACACAATCATCCGGCAGATTACCTGCTCTTTGGCAGTGACTCCCCCTGGGAAGATCAGAGCGAGTGCCTGGAAAGACTCGCAAAGTTGTCACTGAACAACAGCTTACTCGCCAAAATTATGGCAACCAACGCACAACGACTGTTATAAGCACCTAACGCGAAAAGCGAGTGCATCTAAACTTAGATCTTGACCTTGGGACAGGAGATGTTGCATGTCAGCAAAGCCAACCTACGAAGAACTGCTTCAGCACAATATTGATCTTAAGAAACGCAATAAAGAACTGAAAAAGCATAGCGCCTCCACACGCAACAAGCAGAGAGAAGAAATTCTTGGCCAATACGAACAAATTTTTTCATTAACACAGGATCTCTTAGCATTTATAGATAGAAATTATACCTACCAATTGGTTAATAGCAGCTATGCCAGAGGCCATAATAAAAGACCGGAAGAGATCACAGGGTCCTCAATCGCCGATTTGCTTGGAGAGGACCTTTTTCTAAAAAATATTAAACCAAAAGTTGATCGCTGTCTGGCCGGTGAAACAGTTCATTACCAAGCATGGTATGAGTATCCCACCGTTGGTAGAAAGTACAGGGACGTCACTTATTACCCCTCTCGACAACCGGACGGAAACATAAATGGTATTTTAGCTGTCATCCACGACTTGACTGATTTACAATTGGCTGAAGAACAGCAGGTACTTGACTATGAACGCTTGACAACATTAATCAATGCCTCGCCGGATATTATCTGCTTTAAGGATGGAGATGGAAAATGGCTACTCGCAAATGAGGCCGATTTGCAACTGTTTCAACTTGCGGGAGTTGATTACAAAAACAAAACCGATGCAGAGTTGGCTCCGTATAGTGCATTTTACCATGATGCTTTTTTAGGCTGTATGGTGACTGATGAGGAAGCGTGGGGAAAAGGTGTACTTTCCAGAGCAGAAGAAACTATACCGATACCCGATGGGTCAACTAAGGTTTTTGATGTTGTTAAAATACCTTTATTTCATATCGATGGTACCCGGAAAGGACTTGTTGTTCTGGGGCACGACATAACAGAACATCTCGAAATAGAAAATAAATTACGACAGGAAATAGTAGCACGTCAGCAGGCTGCTGAGGTTATGCAAGAGAAGAGTTTAGAGCTGGAAGAAGCCAATATTACTCTTCGTGTGTTATTAAATAAACAAAAAGATGTGGCAGAGGAGGTACAGCAATGCGTTCTTGCTCAGTTGGAAAAAGCAGTTCTTCCGTATATTACTCTTCTTCGTCAAGACACGTCAAATGATAAAGGAAGAGAATATCTCGATATTATAACTGACCATGTGCAGGCAGTGGGTGCACCATTCATCAAGAAATTAAGTAGCGCTAACCTGGGCCTTACCAAAAAGGAAATCCTAGTCGCTGATATGGTTAGGCAGGGTAGAAAAACAAAGGAAATAGCCGAGCTTCTAAACCTAAAACCCCCGTCTGTTGAAACATATCGGAATAGAATTAGAAAAAAAATGCATCTTAACAAAAAGAACATCCGTCTGTATCACTACCTTAACACAACATTCACTTCCGGCTAACGATCTACACTTATCCTTCATAGCATCTATGATATAGAGCGGTTGCACTCCTCTCCTCCTTCCCAAAACACTTTTCCGCCGACAAAACATAGCATTTTTCGACATGGTTTCATGTCGTTTCTGCTATGTTGACATTGAATGTGTAATTTTAGATACTAGGAATAATAAATTATGTGAAAAAAATAGAACCTTTCTTACTTTTTCTCTACCAATATGAAGCATACGTGGTTGTTCATCATAGTCGTAGCTCTGCTAACAATTGTCAGTGCATGGCAATTACATCCAAAGGGTGGACAGCCCTCCTATGTCACATCTCTGTCCTGCCGTCAATGTCACGAAAATGCTTATCAATCCTGGAGCGACACATTACATCCAACAACATTTCGACGAGTTGAGAATGACAATGATATTCTAGGAGATTTCACATCAAATGATCCTGTACTCACTTTCACAAAAGATGAGATAGAGTATGTGGTGGGTAGTCGATGGGAACAGATTTATGTCAGAAAAATTGACGGTGAATACTATCCATTTCCCGCCAGGTGGTATGTAAAACAGAACATATGGTCGCCATATAAGGTAGATTCCTGCCGACAGACTCCCATGTCTAAAAAATGCAATGGCTGCCACACCACAGGCTTCAACCCGGAAACCTATGAGTTCTCAGAATTTGGTGTAGGCTGTGAAGCCTGTCATGGCCCGGGAAGCAGACATGTGGCCAACAGAAAAAAACTGTCCTCATCGATATGTCGGCTTTGTCACTGGGATAAATCCACAACAGAGACCGATATTATCCGAAGTGTGAGTAGTACGGTCTGTGGTCAATGCCATAACCGCGGTAAAAGCCAACCATTTTCCGAGCAGGAATCGCCGGTTTTTGACTTTCCTGTTAAAAACACACCCGGTGGAGATCTGCCTGAATCGTTTCAAGCTCTTTCACCTGCAGACGACAAAACGAACAAATACTGGTGGGGAAACGGAGTGGCAAAGGCCAGGCATCTGGAATTTGCTGACTGGGGAAAGTCGAATCATGCAAAAGCATTGACCCGCTTGAAACAGAACCATAGCATTGA
>JAOZLI010000264.1 GCA_029934915.1 Desulfocapsa sp.
GCACGCTTTAAGGCCTTGCCATCGGCTTTAACCATATCCGGAATACGGACGGTAATATCTTCTGTGACCGTAGCTTTACAGGCCAGACGTATCCCTTTTTCATACTCGTCTGCTTTGAGCGTTGCGGCACTTTCGGATTTAACATCACCCTTTTCCAGCTGCACCTTACATTTTCCACAGACACCATCGCCACCACAGTAGGCATGAATATAGACACCAGCAGCCGCCGCCGCAGTGAGAAGATTTTCTCCGTCCTCAACTGTAACGTGGACGTTATCGGGTAAAAAATGTATGTTATGTTCCATAAATTTTCTCTATTAGAAAAGAGTTAAAGGGTTTAAGTCAGCCTAAAAATAACAGGATGCCACCCCTTGTCAAGTAGTATTACTTATAGGATATATAACCAAAATTGATTCATCCTGGAGCGACTTTAAAAATGAATGACAAAACAGCAACTTCCCTTTGGCTCACGGCACATATCAAGATCAATCCCGTTCTCGAAGAAGCAGTTGTCGATTTTCTGGTGGGAGTAATGGCAGGCGCTGTGGAACAAACAGTGGATTACGAAGGTTCGGATATTCCTTTAACTGTATATTTTGAAGAAAAGGATATGGATGAAAAATCGCGCCTGAAACTGCAAAACAAACTGGAAAAACAATTGAGTACGTTAGCTGATATATTTCAGGTAAATGAGCCTGAAATATCCTGGATACGAATCGAAGACCAGGACTGGTCCAGTAACTGGAAGGAGCACTTTAAACCTTTTACTATTACCAAAGGGCTCACCATCGTTCCCACCTGGGAAGAATACCAGCCCAAAGACGATGAGCAGGTCATCACCATGGATCCCGGCATGGCCTTTGGTACGGGCCATCATGCCACCACTAGTCTTTCACTGGATCTTCTCAGACAAATCATTGTGAACAACGACAAGAAGAATTTGAGTGTGTTGGATGTTGGCTGTGGAACAGGAATCCTTGGGATGGGGGCAGCATTATTTGGAGCCACAAAGGTGCTGGGCATAGATAATGATCCGGAAGCAGTACGAGTAGCCACCGAGAATGTTGAACTTAATGCATGTGATTCCGTCATGGAAATTTCACTCACACCTCTAACACAGCTAACGCAGTCATTCGATTGTATCGTTGCCAATATTATCCACGATGTACTGATAAGTATGATCAGTGATTTTCAACGTCTTGTCACTCTGAATGGCTCTCTTGTTTTGTCTGGGATTCTTCATGGAAAACAGGAAAAAAATATTATTCAACGCTTTGAACAATACGGTTTTACTCTTATTAAAAACAAAAAGAAGGAAGAATGGGTGGCCCTTTATTTTAGTAAGAACAGCAAATAGTTAGCCAAGGTGCCACACCGTATCCACCGAAAAGCACTTCTTCGCTGTTACAATAAATCAACTAAAATTGATTGCCAAACTTCATAGAGTTTGTTATCTAGGCAAATACTCTAAGCAAAACGCCTAGTCAAGTTCAACTATTTGTACTAGCGCACTTTTTAGAACCTAACAACCTTTGGATCTACCTTCAGTAACTATATTAATGCGACTTCTATCCTATTATAAAATAGTTACCTCTATACTCTGTCTTATTTCACCTCTGCTGATTGGTGTCACTTCTAGTCAGGCAGCTGAGCATTCAATCTATCTTGAATGGACATATCATGCCCCTCCAGAGGAAAGCATCCATTTTTTTTCCCTGTACATGGATGACAACGTGGTATGTCAGACGAGCACCCCCGCAGACCGATCCATGAATTGTGAATTTGAAGCTCCGAACGGCACCTATACTTTTTACCTTTCAGCCCAAACAGACAAGGGTGAAAGCCCCCTGTCACCACCATTTCCTTTCACTCTTAACGCGACTGTCAAATCGTATTCATTAACATATAGAACCGATGGTAACGGCAGCATAGAAGGAAAATCCTCCCAGACAATTGTGCATGGGACAGATGGTACTTCCGTAGAAGCAATACCTGCTGTCAATCACCATTTTATACAATGGAATGATGGAAGCATGATCAATCCAAGAATTGACAGTAATGTAACTGAGAGTTCAGTATTAACAGCCGCATTCTCTAACAAATATACACTCAATATCAAACTTGCCGGCGATGGAAGCGGGAGTGTGACAAGTACGTTAACTGGAGTTGACGATTGTGCAACGGATTGTAGCGTTGATGCACTCCAGGACTCCCTGGTCACATTAACAGCAGTCGCAAGTAATGGATATAAGTTCATGGGTTGGTCGAGCGACCAGTGTACTGGTACTGGGCCGTGTACAATACGAGTAGAACAACACCTTTTTATAACAGCAATATTTGAGAAAAGATTCCCCTGGGGTCTTTTTCGGCGTGCTATTAGCGGGAGATAACATCACCATCCCGCTTTATCCGCGAGGAGCTTGACAGCAATTTAGAATTCAATTAACTTACAAAAAAATTTTCAGATGCTTTATCGGGGCTCACAAGTGAGTCCCTGCTTAAAAGGGAATCCGGTAAAAATCCGGAACGGGCCCGCCGCTGTAATCGGGGACGAACATTACAATTAGAGCAATTTTTCTAAAGTCACTGGCCATTGAGGCTGGGAAGACGTAATGTTTCGAATGATCCGAGAGTCAGAAGACCTGTCTGAAAGCTATAGTTGATATCTCCGTGGACAAGAGATATTCAGTCATTCGTGGAATTACAGGGCTTTCCCGAATCAATTTCAATTGGTTCGGGTTTTTTTATGCCCGGATCTCCCAGGGAGGCCAGGAATTACTATTCAAACGGCACCCAGTAAACAGGAGACAGAATTATGAGTAGTATAGTAAGAAGGTTGATTTTAGGATGCTTATGTTTTGCACTGATGCTCAGCACAGTAGTTCAAGCATCAGAAAGCACTAAAAAAACAGCGGGCAATGCCGATGATACCGCCATTATCATCGCAAGTTTTGGTACCACAGTGCCAAATGCCATAAAATCCATCATTAACATTTACAACAAAACCAAGGAAGCCTACCCGAATACCGAAGTGAGAATTACCTTCACTTCCAATATTATTCGTTCTGTCTGGCGAGAGCGTCAGGTTGATGCACAGGAATGGCTCGACCAGGGCATCCCTAAAGAAATCCTCTATGTCACCAATATCATCTCTACCATTGGTGACCTGCGTGAGGAGGGGTATCGGAATATTATCGTTCAGCCAACGCACATGTTTTTCATGGAACAGTCGCAGGATTTACAATCCTATGTCAAAGGAATTGCTTCTATCCAAACCACAAAAGAAAAATGGCGTCCCTTTGATACATTGGTTATGGGGCGTCCAGCGTTAGGCATGCCCGGCGATCGCTACGATTATCACCATGATCTTGACAAAGCCGTTGAAACACTGGCAGCTGATGCCGAAATGGCTAAAAAAGCCGGAGCAAACCTCATCTATATGGGACATGGGAATGAACATTGGTCCACCGGAATCTACGCTGAAACGCAAAAAAAGATGCGAGAGATGTACCCCGAGGTAAAAACATACGTGGGAGTTGTTGAAGGAATGCCCGCTCTCGATGATTTGTTACCGGCAATAGCTCATTCGGGGACGAAAAAGATTATCCTGAAACCATTTATGATAGTAGCTGGAGATCATGCAAAAAACGATATGGCAGGCGATGAAGCTGATTCATGGAAATCTATTTTAACAAAGGCCGGATATGAGGTACAACCTGTCTTAGAAGGACTTGGCAGTAACGATGCCTTTGCCGGGATCTTTGTTGATCATATTCAGGATGTGGCGAAGGAATATAATATTAC